>JAAENB010000509.1 GCA_024224995.1 bacterium
ACCCCGGAGGGGTATAGTCATGTAGCCCGGGGATTCACCCCCGGGTAGCCCCATGCTGAAACCGATCCATTTTTTAAAAACAGTTTCTTCCGTATTTTTTCCCGGCCATCCGGTCCCTGAGCGGAGCCGAAGGGCCGGGTCCGCTGCTCTTAAAAAACTCTTTTTGCTTGTGCGTGGGCCTGTATTATAACAAAACCGCGCCCTTCTGTCAAGAAATATCAATCCAAATCCCACTCTCCCTCCGTCAACTGCCACCTGCCACCTGAAAAAAATACTTGACTTTTTGTCTGAACTTTGTTAAATTAACAGTGTTAAGACAAAAAAGGAGAGCAGCATGCCAAAGGCAACCCGGAGCGCTGAGGACATAGAAGCAGTAAAACAGGACATTCTCACCCATGCCATGAAGCTCATTAATGAAGAAGGGTTTACCCGCTTCAGCATGCGGGGCCTGGCATCGAAAACCGGCATGACAGCCGCGAACATTTACAATTATTATACCAACAAAGACGAACTCTACCTGGCAATCCAGACCCGGGGTTTTGAACTCCTCTTCAACCGTTTCGAGCAGGCGTACCGCGAAAACGAATTCCCCTTAGATCGCCTCCGTGCCATGATCCAAAGCTACATCGACTTCGGGATCTCCGGAGCCCACTATTACGATATCATGTTCAACATGAACACTCCCAAATACATGGACTACATCGGCACGGGCATGGAACCCTCGGCCTGGATCGAAAAACAGACCGCTCTTAAAACAGCAGCCATCACCGCCCGTGTCCTTGGCGAAATCGCGGAATCAACCCCTGCTCTCAAAAACATCGACCCCCAATACCACACCCTCCAGCTCTGGACCTCCATCCACGGCATCGTCACTCTCTTCAACAGCCGCGTCATCCAGGAAGTAAGCACCAACACCACAGAAACCATCCAACGCCTTATTGAAGACCTCCTCCTCCCCTTCACCGGAGACACTTAATAAAATAAAAACTAACAGGAAAAAGTACAGACTCCATCCGGAACAGGAGTGATCCCTCTTCCGGATGTGAGGACTGTTTGACCGAAGGGAGTTCCGCAGCATTCAGAAGAGGGATCACTTCCGTTCCGAGCGCACCAACTCTCTAAACCAAAGGAGCATTAACGATGAGTAAAAACACAAACCTCAACCGCCTAACAGGCCTCCTCCTCCGCCTCATGGCACTCACCTTCTCCCTCCGTCCCTCGCTAAAAAAATATCTCAATAGCGCCGACGGCTGGATAAATTTCTCTATTGTCTTTAAAACCCTCACCGGAACCGTCTCCCAGGCAATCGTTTTCGAAAACGGATCCGTCCGGGTCCCCAAAACCATCCCTTCACAGCCCGACTCCACCCTTGAATTCGTTGATGACGAAGCCCTCAAAGAAATGATGCGCATTACTCCCAACGAAGTGCTCAACCTGGTCCTTAAAAACCGGATCATTATGAACGGCAATCTTTCATATATTCAGGCATTCAACTTCTATGTTTCACTCCTCATTGGAAAAAAACACCAGCGCATGCTAAAGAAACAACATAAAAAAGATCTCAAATCCCGGAAAAAAGAATACGGCTCCCCGAGCAAAAAAGAAACCCCCGTAGCGCTCAATACGTCAATCGATACGGGCTCCCCAAAAAAGAACCCGCCCCGAGAGAAAGGCGTTAAACACCTTACCAATCCCTCGCTGCGCGAATATTCCCTGAGCGATTTCCCCCGGCTGGATCGTTTTCTCAACATACATTTTTCCGTTACTCCCGAAATATGCGTTGAACGTCCGGCCATGCTCACCCGCTGGTTTCGAAAAAACGGTTTCGATAACGACCCTCCCCTGAACCAGGCTAAAGCCTTTAACTATTATATGGAAAACAAAAAACCAATTATCCGCGAACAGGATCTCCTTGCCGGCACCACTACAGCCAAAGAGATTGGCGTACTCATTTATCCCGATGCCCAGGGCACCATGGCCTGGGGTGAACTGCGCTCCATACCAAGCCGGGTTTTAAACCCCTATGATATTTCCAAACAAGATGCCGATATTCTCCACCACGAAGTCTTTCCCTTCTGGGCAAAACGAAACTTCAGGGAATGGATCAGGGCGGAAAAAAACGCGCCCCTTTGTCAAAAGATCGACGAGCGTTTTGTCGCTTATTTTGTATGGAAATCCGTTGGTATTTCACACACCATTCCAAATTTTCCAGTCCTGCTCAAAAAAGGGCTTAAGGGAATCATTGCCGATATCAAGAAAAAATCATTGGAGAAAAAGCTTTCCCCGGAACAGGGACATTCTCTTAGGGCCATGGAACTCTGTCTTGAAGGAACAATTCTCTACGCGAAAAACCTCTCAGCCGAAGCCGCCCGCCTGGCAGAACTTGAAAAAGACCCCGTCCGGAAAAACGAACTCCTTCGGCTTTCGGAAATTTGCGCGCGCGTTCCGGCCGAACCGCCCCAGTCCCTGGATGAAGCGCTTAACTCCTTATGGATTACCTGGATTGGGCTGCATATGGAAAACACCAATACCGGTCTCTCCCTGGGCAGGCTCGACCAATGGCTTCAGCCCTTTTTTGAAAAGGACATAAAAAAGCTCACTGCTTCCGGAGCTAAAACCGGAGAAATTACCGCGTATATAAAACACGCCATTGAACTGGTTGGCTGCTTTTTTATGCGCTGCACCGACCACCTCCCGCTCTCCCCGGATATCGGCAACTACCTGTTTAGCGGCAGTTCCTCGGACCAGGCCATTACCCTGGGAGGAACAACGCCGGCCGGAAAAGACGGGGTGTGCGACATGACCTATATTTTTCTCAAGGTTACGGAAATGCTTTCCATTCGCGATCCCAATATTAACGCCCGGTTTATGCCGGGCATTAACAGCGATGCTTATTTAAAACGCCTCTGCGAGGTTAACCTGGTTACGGCGGCAACCCCCTCAATGCATAACGACAGCGCCGTGTTTAAATCCCTGTCCAGGCATGGATACCCGCTTCCCCATATCCGGGACTGGTCCGCGACGGGCTGTGTAGAGCCGACACTTTCGGGGAAGCATATGGGGCACACCGGTTCCATTCTCATGAATATTGTGGCGGCCCTGGAAATGGCTCTTAACAATGGAACGCATCCCCTCATGAACTGGAAGATTGGTCCGGAAACCGGGGACCCGGAAAAGGACCGGGAAGACTTTAAAAATTTCGACGACTTTTTTAAGGCTTTTGCCGCGCAGTTCCGGTTCCTGGTAGAAAATTCCGTGGAACTCAATAATACGCTGGCCGAAACCCATGCCAAATACCGTCCTTCTCCGCTGTTAAGCGCGCTCATGGAGGGCTCAATTAAAAAGGGCCTTGACGTAACCAGGGGCGGCGCCCGGTACAACAGCTCCGGCAGTTCCAACATTGGCCTGGCCGATGTTACCGATTCCCTGCTGGTAATAAAAAAACTGGTTTTTAATGAACAGGAAAAGCGGGTTGGCTTTGATACCTTAAAACAGGCCATCGATTCCAACTTTAAAAACGATCCTGCTCTGCGGGCTCTTGTTTCTTCCCGGGTTCCCCTGTTCGGCTCCGGGGATGCAGAGGCCCTGGATATGGCCTGCCGGGTAGCGGATTGTATTCACGCGACCTGGACCGGGTTTAGCAATTTCCGCGGCGGTCCCTATACTACGGGATTCTGGTCCATGTCGCAGCACGTTGCCTATGGCTCACTTTCGGGAGCGCTTCCTTCGGGCAGGGCAGCCTGGAAAGCCTTTACCCCGGGTCTTACGCCTCATCCTTCGGCTTCGAAAAATTTCCTGGATAATATCCGGGATGTTGCCCGGCTCAATCCCCATTCCATGGACAATAATATCGCCTTTAACGTAAAACTGGTTCCCGGGTCCGGCGACAGCCGCGAAAAAACCGTTGACGCCATGTTCTCCTATGTTAAATCCTATTTCGACCTTGGCGGCATGCAGATCCAATTCAACGTTGTTACTCCCGAAACCCTTCGCGACGCCATGGCAAACCCGGACCAGTACAAAAACCTGCTCGTCCGCATCTCCGGGTATAACGCGTACTTTGTTACGCTCAACAAGGACATGCAGATTGAACTGATCGAACGCGCGGAGTACGGAGTTTAGGGGGAGGTAACCGGTGGCCCTCCGGGCCGGGTTATCGGTGATCGGTGATCGGTAAAGAGAGTACTTGAAAAGGTTTGAAACTCCGGGTAGAAAACCTCGAACCTTGAACCTTGAACCATCTTTTTCAAGAGGAGAAAAAACCATGTCGGAAAAAACCCTGACTAAAATCCCCCTGATCCTTGAAATAAAAGGAAACTCGCTCGATGATGGGCCGGGGATACGGAGTGTTATATTTTTTAAGGGCTGTCCCTTATCCTGTTCGTGGTGCCATAATCCCGAGAGTAAGTCCGCGGGGGTGGAAATATCGTATGACGCGGGGGAGTGCGTGGGCTGCGGTTCCTGTGTTGAGCTTTGTTCGGTAAAGGCTCTTTCTCCTAAAAATCCTTTTTTTATAAACAGGGACCGGTGTTCGCTCTGTTTTGCCTGTGTATATAACTGCCCGGCAGGAGCTCTTACCCGGGTTGGTTCCGAAATGAGTGTTGACGAAATTGCGGCGGTGGTAAAAAAAGACAAACCTTTTTTTGACACTTCGGGCGGCGGGGTTACCCTTTCCGGCGGAGAGGCGGCACTTTTTTTGGAGTTTACCGGGTCACTGGCAAAGGCGCTTAAAAAACTCAAGATCCATGTTCTTCTGGAAACCTGCGGAGATTTTAATTTTGAGTCTTTTGAAAAGCATCTCTACCCTTTTGTAGACACCATCTTTTACGACATTAAATTGTTCGATAATGACCTGCACAAGGAACACTGCCGCAGACCAAACAGCAGGATCATTGAAAATTTTATCGAACTGAATAAACGCAGCCGCAAGGACAAAACCATACTCCTTCCCCGGGTACCGCTGGTTCCCGGCATCACCGATACTCCGGAAAACCTGCGCGCCATTGCCGGTTTCCTGGCAGAGCAGAAAATCCCCGGAGCGGAGCTTCTTGCTTACAACCCGCTCTGGCACGAAAAAACCGGGAAAATAGGCAAAAAAAACCAGCTCTCAAAAGAGCCGGTTATGTCAAAATGGATGGATAATGAAAAAATCGAAGAATGCAAAAAAATCTTTTTGGAATATAATATCGAAGTATAAAAAAGTTGGCCGTTGATAGTTGATAGTTGATAGTTGATAGAGTTCCGGCAACCAGTCTCTTTTTATTCCCAATCCTCTTTCTAGCCAGTTTCTGACCTATTTTTCCCGGCCATCCGGTGTCTGAGCGGAGCCGAAGACCCGGGTGCCATTCTTGACCGATCACCGGTTACCCGGCCCGAAGAACCACTGATTACCTTCCCCCTCCGGGGTCAGCACTTGTGCCCGGGGGCTTATTTCACAACAACTATCAAACTATATTTTTTCTTAGCCCCGGCTTTCTTATCCCAGGGCTGTACATAATCAAAATTTAATGTTGTTTCTCCGACTGCCACAGCCTTGAACAGGAAGACCTGGGTGTCGGCATCCGCTCCCAGCTTAATGTCTCCATTTTTATCGGTTTTTGAATCTTTATTTCCTTTCTTGTCCGCAGCTTCGTCTTTTTCAGCGGTTGCGGTAATAACCACGGGTTTTCCCACCATTTCCAGTTCTTTATTCTTTGAAACAAGCGTCCAGCTGTAACCGGTAGTAAGCATGGCCTTAAGCCGCACTTCGAAAACCTTACCTGCCGGCACTTCTATTTTATTCCCGTTAGCCGCTTCCGTTACCGAAACCACAGGTGTTGTAGCACACGCCGGGACCATCCCGAGCAGAACAAGCAGCCAACAAAATATAATTTTCCCCTTACTCAAAACAAAACTCCTTTTAAAAAACCAGTTAACGGTTGACCGTTTTCAGTTGACAGTACTCCGGCAAACAGCCTCTTTTTTTCTTTACTGTCAACTGTCAACGAACAACTGCCTTTAAAACTTATCGCTGTCCACAACGAGCCAGGCGGCGCCAAATCCTATATTATTACATCCGTACTCAACCCAGACGTAGCCTTTATCGCCCCACCTGGTTCCCCAGGAATTTTTCACCAGGTAGGATTTTTTGTTGTCGTCCCATCCAACAATTGTTATTGCGTGGTTGATGTCCCTGGAACTGGTGACCCTTGCATGCTCGTCAAAGATACCGCTCCGGTATGCCTGGAATGCCGGGGTTACTTTTACACACGCTGCCAATGGCCCGTATTTACACAGAGCTTTTTTCATGGCACGAACCGAAGGAATACCGCCTCGTCTGTCCACGTATCCCCAGGCCGCGACCCGTATTTTTTTCTTTTTCCTGCCAATTGAAGGTCTGCAAAAACTATCCCGCTTTTTATACGGGATTTTGGCTTCGGTTACGGCGTCTTTCTTTTGCAAATAATCAAAGGCTCCGCCATACCATCCGCCGCCGCAAGTCCCGGCTTTTCGCCCTCTTCTGTCTTTGGCGCAGTCCAGTATAAACTGTTCGGAAAAATCTACACTCTTATGATTCCTGATGAGGTAATTCGCTTCAAATACCGCCATGGTGGTAAAAGCCCAGCAGCTTCCGCATATTCCCTGCTGCCGTACCGGGGTAGTCCGTTTGCTGTCCCGCCAGTTAAATGCTGCCAGTGTTGGCGTGGGACTGTTAAATATATCAGTACTGTCTTCCTGTCTTAATTTACTTTTTTCATCCGCAAGTTTCTTTGCCTCTTCTACAAGGCGTTTCTTCTCTGCTGCCAAACGCTTGGCTTCTTCCTGCTGCTTTCGCTCATCTTCCAGACGCTTCTGCCGTTCGGCTCTTCGCCGCCGCTCTTCATTGCGCCGCCGGTCTTCCGCCAGCCGTCTTTCCCGTGCTGCCAGCTCCTTTCTTTTTCGCTCACGTTCCCGGTAATTGCTCTTTTTCTTCTTTTTAAAATATCTTTTGTACTTGCCGAAAAACTGGTCCCATTTCCTATTCCCAAAGCTAAACTGGACCTTTGCCTCACGTTCAAGATTCCTGGGCGGTTCGGCGCCGGTTATTTCCGCGATCTTATATTTCATCATCTCGTTCAGTTCCACCCTGAACTTCAGGTTCCTGTCCTTTATGTCCTTAATGGTTTTATTCATCAGGCGCTTCACTTCTTTAGGACCCCGCCGTATCTTGTCCCGTTCCTTTTCAAATTGGTCCCTGATATCTCCCCTGCTTAACCCCTGGGCATAGACATTTTTATCGCCCGGCATTATATTGCCGGTAAAATAAAAAACCGACAATATCGCGAGCGCGGTTATAATTCCAACAATAGTATATTTTTTTAAGTTCTTCTTTTTCATAGCACCCCTCTCTATCCCGGATGTCTTTTTTTTTTGCTAGTTCTAATTATACTTACAAACACGGGAAAAAGCAAGCCCCCCATGCTTTTTGAGTATAAAAATATGCAAATAATCCCAAAAATTAAAAAATAACTAAACAAAACAACATTTTTGTTCACATAAATTCATCTATTTATTTATATATAATACATAGCAAAAAGTAAACTACTTTTTTTTTAAACTCCGGTCTGCGGCCCCCCATTCTCAAGGGTTTCAACAACGCCTGCTCCGACGCTGTCGCCCATGACATTGACTGTTGTTCTGCACCGGTCAAGGAACCAGTCAATGGTGAGTATTAAACCGATCCCTTCTATTGGAAGGCCCACGGCTTTAAGAACTATCACCATGGTTACCAGTCCGGCTTCCGGTATTCCGGCTGCTCCTATTGCCGCTAAGGTTGCCGTGAGAAATATAATTATCTGTTCAAGGGGGCCCAGGGAGATGCCATAGACCTGGGCGATAAAAATCGCTGCCACTGCTTCATATAAGGCGGTTCCGTCCATATTTATGGTTGCCCCGATTGGCAATACAAATCCGGAAGTCCGCATGGATATGCCATTCTGCTCTTCTACCGACTCCATGGTAAGAGGCAGTGTTGCCGAGCTGGAAGCTGTTGAAAAGGCATTTAAAAGCGCCGGTCCTATGCCGGCAATAAAACGGAACGGGTTCCGCTTTCCTACGAAGTACAGAATTAACGGCAGCACTACGCAGGCGTGTATAAGCAGTCCGCCTATTACGGTGGCGCTGTATTTCCCCAGGGCAAACAGCTCCGGCAGAAACCCGGAAAAACCTCCGGCCTCTCCAATTCGCGCGGAAATAATCCCGAATATGCCTATGGGTGCCAGGATCATGATCCAGTGGACCATTCGCATAACAGCATCATTACAGATTGAGAAGACTTCAATTACCTTTTTGCCGCTCTCTCCAAGGACCGAAAGCGCCGCTCCTAAGATGAGTGAAAAGAATATTAATGGCAATATTTCCATATTTGTCATTGCCCGGAAAACATTCCGGGGTATGAGTCCCTGTCTCCCGGTCTTTTTATTCCCCACGAATACTTCTTTTATGGTACTTAATACATTATTATCTTTCTTGCCGACGATTTTTTTTGCCATTGGCAGCACTATTGCCAGGCCCTGCCCCTGCCGCTGCAGTTCCGGTACCGCTCGCAGCAGGCTCTCGCCTCCTTCTCTTACGGGGATATCCTTTTCTCCGCCTGCCCCGGTTCCCTTGAGGTATATAATTCCGGCCGGATCAATTCTCTTCCATTGTTTCACCTCTATTGTTTCCGGCGTAAAGGAGACTATGACTCCTTTTACTTTTTGGTCAACTAACTGTAGTTCAAAACTATCATTATAACTCTTTTTGCTAAAGACTCCCGATACAATATGCACCCGGCGGCTCTCGGTCTCATGGAGCCGGTACTCCATTCCCGGCTGTTTTTCTCCTATGGTTATACCCTTTCCGGGCTGTACGATATTTACCAGGATTATGCCTACGAGTACGGAAAGCCCGGTTGTAACAAAATAATAGAGGACCGTTCGCCTTCCGATTGATCCTATATTCCGGATATCACCTAAATTGGTTATCCCCACAACGATAGAGAGCATAACAAGCGGCACAACGATCATCATTAAGAGGTTTAAAAAAATCGCCCCCAGCATGGAAAAATTCAACGCGAACTCCGGCAGGAAACCGCCCATGAGCACTCCCAGGACTATCCCCACGACTATTCCAATTAATATTTTTTGATGCGTCTTGCGGAATCCGTCCGCTGTTGTGTTATTTTCCGTCATTGTTTTCCTCTTAAGAAACTCTTTTTAAATAGGGCCAGCTTCATCATAACGAGGGGCTGGAAGCCCCACGCTATGAGAAATCCCCATAGCCCTGGTGAACTATTTTAGAAACAGGGCCTGTTCCCGGGAGATGTTATCCGGGTTCTGCTCTGCTGCCCCATTGGGGTTAAAACCCCGGGCTAAAATTGACTCATTTTCAAAAACTTTTGCGCCCTTCCCGGAATCTCCATAGCCCTGGCCTGAAACCAGCCAGTAAAGGCGTTGCACTGCAACGTCTCTCAGAACCAGACCCTTGCCCGGAGCATCTTCGTAAAACAGACCCCGGTGTCGAAACAGTTTCTTCCGTA
>JAAENB010000510.1 GCA_024224995.1 bacterium
GAAAAACGTAATTCGGAATGTAACGCATGGCCGGAGCGATGCCTCGGCAGGTTGTGAGGCTGTCTGAGCGGAGCGAGTTCCGAACGTTCTGCAGAGGTATTGCTCCGGCCATGCGTTACATTCCGGCTTGCCCCCCGTAGACGATTATTATTCTTGACATTTCCCCCTATAGCAAATCTATTGTATATTTGTTGTTACATTTATTTTGTTAAGGAGATATTCAATGGATCGGAAACCTAGCGAATCAGCTCCAAAGCTGATGGAAATGATTAAAAAGGCAATGGATGATGGTGAGATTACAACCACGGAATATAATAAAATTTTAGCTATTGCAGACGAGGATGGCCATCATGATCCACAGGAACAGAAATTGCTTGCTCAATTGCAGGAATTGTTAACGAATAAGGTTATTAAAAGAGTTCCCGGCTAGAAGCGGGAACCGTTAATAATTATGGATCAAAATACTAAAAAAAGAGGTGGGCCGGCGCTCACCTCTTTTTTTGTATACAGCCGGATGCGGGAGTAAGGAGAAAGGGGAATGAAGCAGCTTGCAATATCACGTCTTGGTTCCGGAGGAGTAATTACCAATTATAGCTGTTCATCGCGCTGTGCCCATTGTTTGTATGGGTGTTCGCCGCAGCGGGACAAAGGCTATCTTGAAATAAAGAGGGCACGGGATATCTTTAAGAAGGTTCGGGAAATGGGCTGTTCTTCCGTTCATATTGGGGGCGGGGAGCCTTTTTTGAATGTACCGGGACTGCGCCGGGTGCTGGAAACAGCAAAGAATGAGCGTATTGGTATTGAATATATTGAGACAAACTCTTCATGGTATAAAGAGAGGGAGGGGGCGGTTCAAATATTGCGGTCTCTAAAAGAGGAGGGAGTAAGCACGCTCCTGGTATCGATAAGTCCTTTTCATAATGAGTATATTCCATTTAAAAAAGTCAAAGGAGTTATTGGAGCCTGCCGGGAAGCGGGGATCTCAGTTTTTCCCTGGGTAGAGAACCTGTATCCCGATCTTGATTCTTTTGATGAAGAGACAACTCATTCCCCGGAGGAATATGCGGCCAGGTTCGGCAGTGATTATTTTCACCGTATTCCCTCACGGCTCTGGATACATATGGGAGGACGGGCACTGCAAACATTCAGAGGCCTGTACCGGGCAAAAAAGACCGGGGAGATCCTGGAGCGGAGCGCCGGATGCGGAGAGCTCGCTGATGTTTCTCATTTTCATTTTGATCTGCATGGGAATTATATTCCCGGGTTGTGCAGCGGGTTAGCAATCAAAGCGGAAGATATGGGAAAGCCCGTAGAACAGGAGACGTACCCTTTTTTGAGTATATTATATAGGTCAGGGGTTTCAGGACTTGTTGATATGGCCCGGGAGTATGGGTTTGAACCCGGAGAAGAGTATATTTCAAAGTGCGAACTCTGTTTTGAGGTGAGGAAATACCTGGTGCTTGAAAAAGGGCTCAACTCAGCCGATTTAAACCCGGCCGGTTTTTACAGTCACTGAGCGGAACCGAAGTGAAAAACAAAAAAAGACGAGAATAAATTTCTCGTCTTTTTTTTCTGCTGTGGAGAGGGGAGGATTCGAACCTCCGAAGGCTACGCCAGCAGATTTACAGTCTGATCCCTTTGGCCACTCGGGAACCTCTCCGTTTGTTGAGCTGGTGAGAGGAATTGAACCCCCAACAAGTTGATTACAAATCAACTGCTCTACCAATTGAGCTACACCAGCTGGTTAATTGCGATACCGCAATAATGATGAGTTAACGTTATTAAAGAAACCATGTTTGCTGTCAATCTATTTTTAAAAAAAATAATTTTTTTTTATTCTTTATTTTATTTGATTTGTATATGTGTTTTTTTTAACGGGGTAAGAAGAATTATATTTGATAATTATATTGACATATATTATATTCTATAATTAGTTTAGTTTTTTTACTCAAAAAAGTATATAATGGGATTATATCATATTTTTTGAAAATTTTTTAATATAAGATTGATTACGTTTTATGGGAAATGTTGATGTGTAATAAAGGTTTATTTGTTTTTCTATTTTTGATGATTGGAGTTTCGGTCTATGCCGGGGAGAGAGAAATAACACTCCGGGAGTGTATTGATACGGCGCTGCAAAATCATCCTAATTTGCTGGTTTCCATTGAGGAGAAAAAGCAGGCCTGGGCTGATTATAAAGCTATACGAGGGGCTAACAATTTGCTTGTTGCCGGAGAGCTCAAGACAGTTGAGCGGTTAAAAGACGGAGTAAGCAGCACCAGTTTTAGTATTCCCGGTGTTGATACCAATTTTGGTCTGTTTGGCGGACTTACGGCAACATACCCGCTTTTTAATATGCAAAAGAGCCAGGCGGAAGATTCTTCACGTCTTTCTATCGATCTGTCTAAATTTAAGGCCAAGAAGACCGAATTTGAGGTTATGTATGATGTAAAAAAGGCATATTATCAATATATAATATCAAGAGAGAATGTTAAACTGAGAAACAAGACTCTGCATAATTCCAAAAAGAAACAGAAGCAGGCGAAGATCCTTTTCGAGAACGGAACAAAAACAATACTTGATGTTACCAGCGCTGATGTTGAGATTGGTGAAGCAAATCTCGCGTATGAAAAGGCAAGGAACAATGAACGATTGATGAAAGCGCAGCTCTATTCGTCAATGGGCATTAAAAGTGATGATGATATTAATATTTCTCTTTCTCCCCTGGAGGATCTGCCTCAATTGAAATATTCATTAACCGACCTGTACAAGCTTTCCGATCTGTATAGCCCGGAGATTATGATCGTAAAATTGCAGAAGAAGATAAGTAAAATGAATATAGAGGTGCAGGATTGGGGGCATTATCCCACAGTCGATTTAGCCCTGGCATTGGGGATTGAGAACCAGAAACTTTTTAACACCGATTCAAATGACAGTTTTTGGGAACGGGCTAAAAGTTCAAACTGGACTCCTACCTATAATATGGGGATAACGATAAAGGTGCCTGTTTATTACGGCGGAGCCATTTCAGCGAAAGTTGAGTCCGCTGTATCCGATTACAATAAAATGGTCTACTACGAGCGTAAGGTTGTGGTGCAAATGAATGACCTGATTAAAAATCAATATAAAAGTCTTGAAGAATTCTCACGACAGTTTACTATTTCAAAACTGATGCTTGCGAATGCCAGGAAGCATCAGCTGCTGGCCCAGAGAAGTTATGAAAATGGCATTGGTTCACAGTTAACGCTTCAGAACGCGGAGATGACTGTCCTCTCAGCTGAACTGGCATATATTAAACTAAAGGTGGAGTACCTGTTAACATTGGCCGATGTATGTAAAATTGTTGGATTGAGAGAGGAGTACTTATGCAAGAAATAGCTAGAAAGAGAATAATTCTAATTTTGGGAGTCCTCATATCCATCGGGCTGATTGTTATTGCGGCTAGAAGCTGCGGCGGAGATGAAAAGTATAACTATGAATACGGTAGAGTAACAGCCGGAGAAGTGCGTAAAACCATATCCGTAACCGGAGTGCTTGAAGTGATCGATCCGCACAGGGTTTTGAGTAAAATAGGCGGAATGGTGGAAAACGTCTATGTTGATTTTAATGATAGGGTAAAAAAAGGCCAGATCCTCGCGTTGCTCGACGCGGCTCCCTATAATAAAGCGCTTGATATTTCGCTGCCCAAACTGGAAATAGCCCGGTTAAATATGGCAGCAGCGAAGAAAGATTATGAAGGAAAGCAAAAGCTGTTTAAGGAAAACCTGGTATCTAAGGTTAATCTTGATTCGGCAAAATTAAGCTATAAAAATGCCCGGAATGCTTACAAGGCGTCTTTTGTTGATTATAACGGGCATCGTGAAAATAAGAGAAATTGCCGGATTGTTTCCCCTTCAGGTGGGATTATTTTAAATAAAAATGTAGAGTCTAACCTTCCTGTTGGGGCGAATCATCTCTGTTTTGAAATCGCGTCAACGTTGAAAACGATGCGTCTTATTATCAGTATTGATGAGGCGGACATAGGCATTATTAAAACAGGGCAGAAGGTGTTTTTCTCGGTAAGCGCGTTTCCGGAAAAGGTCTTTACCGGGAAGATCAGCCAGGTTCGAATAAACCCGGTAAAAAGCGGGGGGCTGGTAACGTACCAATCCCAGGTTATATGCGACAATGAGGAGCTCCTTTTGAAGCCCGGAATGACAGCTACGGCAACAGTGGAAGTTTCCAAAAAACAGAATGCTCTGCGGGTGAAAAACCAGGCATTGATTGTGGCTCCTCTCGGTGTTGATTATGATACTGAAAAGAAATATATCTGGAAAAAGAGTTCCGATGGAGTAGATGGGCTTCCCGTAGTGAATATTGAAGTGAAAACCGATCTTGTGGGTGATATGTATACGGAGATTGTAAGCACAAATCTCAAAAAGGGTGATGAGGTTCTTGTTGCGGCAAAAGAGCTGGAGAAATAATATGAGTAAGCACATAATTGAAATATATGACCTGTTCAAAATTTACCAGTTGAGTGAGGAAGTCAGTGTAAAAGCGTTAAAAGGAGTCTCTCTTAAGGTGAAGAGAGGGGAGTATATAGCGATTATGGGAGCCTCAGGTTCGGGAAAATCTACTTTTATGAATATTTTGGGCTTTCTTGATTCTCCCACATCAGGTAAATACGTTATAGACGGGATTGACGGCAGTTCCATAAGAAGCTCTCAAAAGGCAGAGATCCGGAACAGGAAGATCGGTTTTGTATTCCAGGGGTTTAACCTGCTTTCGAGAACATCTGCTCTGGAAAATGTGGAGTTGCCACTCTTCTACCGTGGCGGGACTCTCACAAAAGAGTTGAAATCACGGGCAATGGAGCTTCTCGACCTGGTTGGGCTTAAAGGAAGAGAGACACATCATCCGAACAAACTCTCCGGAGGGGAACAGCAGCGGGTCGCTATTGCCCGGTCGCTGATAAATAATCCGGCAATAATTCTTGCTGATGAACCAACTGGAAATCTCGACACCAAAACTACGGAAGAAATAATGAATCTTTTTACCAGTTTGAACCATGAATTGGGGATAACTATCATTATGGTCACCCATGAACCGGAAGTGGCTGAATATACCAATCGAAAAGTAGTGTTTCGGGATGGTGAAATTATCAGTGATACCCCGGTAAAACATAAAAAAAAGCGGCAGCGCGCTCTAAAAGAAGGCCGTTCTGTTTTGAATATTAAATCCCTGTCCGGACAAATTCACAAATCTCCCATGCCCGATGACCCGGAACAGTAATGAATTATTCGTGAAATCCCGGTTTTTTTAAAAAAAATTATCTTTTCTTCATTTTATTAAATATTAAAGCTCAAATAATTAAGACATAATCCAGCCTTTTCCGATATAATTAATATAATATAAATGATTATTTTGTTTAGTTTAATTTTATATAACAAAATGTAATTGTTTGAAAAATAGTTTTTTAACAATACATTTTTTTTATCCAGGAGATACATGGTGAAAGAGGTTCAGGCTATTAAACGTTTTAAAAGATTCTTGCAGGTTGAGAAGGGATTGTCGCCAAATTCAATCTATTCATACACATATGATCTAAAGAAATTTAGTGATTTTTTATCTTCAAAGAATAAAGATATTCTTGCCGCTACACAGGACGATATTAAACAGTTTCTTAAATTTGAAAAAAATAAAAAGAAAAATTCTACAAGAACACAGGCTCGATCTCTAGCGGCAATACGGCAATTTTATAATTTTATATCAGACAGCACTGATGGAGTCGACAATCCCACATTAAAGATTGAATCCCCGCATATTGAAAGAACACTGCCTGATTTTTTAACGGCGAAAGAGGTTGACCTGCTTTTCAATTCAATATCTGAAAATGATATTTATGAGTTGCGGGATAAAACAATCTTTGAGCTGTTGTATTCCAGCGGTCTTCGAATATCGGAAGCTATTGAGCTGAAGTATAGTGATATTGACCTGGATAATATGTTTATTTCCGTGATCGGGAAAGGGAACAAGGAACGGTTGGTTCCAATGGGTGAAGAAGCAGCGCGCTTGTTAAAAAAATATATGTATGAATCACGCAGTTCTATCCTGGGAGAGCGGGAAAGTGAGTACTTCTTTATTAGCAAAAAGGGATCAAACTTGAATCGAAAGTCGGTATGGCGGCTGCTTAAAAATTATGTTGCCAGAACCAAGATAAATAAAAATATTACCCCGCATACATTGCGGCATTCTTTTGCGACACATCTTATTGAGAATGGAGCGGATCTCCGCTCTGTGCAGGAATTGCTGGGGCATATGGATATTTCAACAACCCAGGTTTATACGCACCTTGCCAAGAAGAAACTTCAGGAGATCCATAAGAAGTACCATCCCAAAGGATAGGGATAGTTTGATATTCGGGAGTTTATGCGGATGATAAAAAAAATAATTGTTGTAGGGGCAGCAGGAATGCTATTGATTCTTGCTGCTTGTACACCCTCAAAGAAATTTTTACTAAAAAAAAGAACTCAAACAACAGTTGATCATCGATATGTCAGAGTTCTATTAAAAAAGACCGGCGCAAGAGTTTCCATCAAATCCGGTTCCCGGATCAGGGTAACCGAGAAAAAAACAAGAAAAGTCACTTATGATTCTCAAAAGGGAAAACTGGTTATTTCTCCTGGAAAAATAAAAACCCCTGTAGTTATTGAATCATGGAATTCTCATCTTACGGTAAACGGAAAGCCCTACCGGGGGCAAATTGAACTTCATAATGTTCTGGGCAAGTTATTTGTAATCAATTTACTCTCAATTGACGAATATCTTTACGGAGTCGTGCCAAGCGAGATTCCGGCATCATGGCCTGCTGAATCATTAAAAGCCCAGGCAGTGGCCGCGCGGACATATACGTATTATCATCTTCAAAAAAAACACAACAAGAGATTGTACGACCTGGATGCCACAACAAATTTTCAGGTGTATAAAGGAGTTTCGGCGGAAAAGAAAGAGACAACAGCTGCGGTACAACAAACATCAGGGGAAATCCTTTCATTCCGGTATGAGCCGATCCTCTCCTATTTTCATTCAACCTGCGGCGGAAAGACAATTAATGATAAATATATCTGGAGCGGGAAAGGGATGGTATATCTTACGGGGGTTTCCTGTTCATACTGTAAAGAGTCTCCAAACTATGCCTGGAAAACAAAGTTATCATTATACGAGATAAAGCGCTATGTTGGCAAGAAATACCGGCGCATGGGAAAGATCCGGAATATTTCGTTTAAAAAAAAGAGCGGAAGGGTTGTAGAGGTGAAGATCCGGCATACAAATGGTTCCATAGTAGTGCCGGGTAATAAATTCAGACTTTTTTTCCCGTCAAAAAAAATTAAAAGTATGTATTTTTATTCCCGCAAAGTTAAAGATGGTCTTATTCTTCATGGGCATGGCTGGGGCCATGGAGTTGGTTTGTGCCAGTGGGGAGCCAGGGGAATGGCTATGAAAGGATTTCCCTATAGAAGGATATTACAGCATTATTACCAAACAGTCAATCTCATGCAGGTAAACCGGACAACTGTTGCCCGAAGAGATTCCGGGAACCGCCGTTCCGGGGGCAGGCAAATTGCCCGTGCTCTGCGTAAAAGTAACAAAAGTGGTAAAAGAAAAAGAAGAATAATAGTACATTAAACCATGAAACCAACATACACACTTGATGATTTTAATTTTGACCTTCCCGAAGACCAGGTAGCCCAATTCCCTCAGGAAAATAGAGATGAATCCCGTCTTTTTGTGCTCAATCGAAAAAACGGATCATATTCACATAAAAAGTTTTATGAGCTTGATGAATTGCTTAAGAGTGGAGATTTGCTTGTTTTTAATAATGCCAGGGTTATTCACGCCCGGATTTATTGTAAACGGGAAAGCGGCGGCAAAGTAGAAATAATTCTCACGCAGAGACAATCCGCAACCCGGTGGCTGGTGTTATGCAACCGGACAAAGCGCCTGCAAATTGGCGAGACCATCCACGCGATTAACAAACCGGCTCTGGGATTAACGATAAAAGAACGGAGAGATGAGTTTTTAGAGGTGGAAGCGAGTGAGGAGTTAAGTGATGAGCTCCTTGCGGGAGTAGGGGAGATGCCGCTTCCCCCGTATATCAAACGCAGTTTTTCCCCTGTTGATGAAAAAAGATACCAGACGGTATATGCCAGTGAGAGCGGAGCAGTGGCAGCGCCAACTGCGGGACTCCATTTTACCGATACGCTTCTGGACCGTTTGCGCATTAAAGGAGTGGAGGTTGAGTTCCTTACCCTGTATGTTTCATGGGGGACATTTCAGCCCGTACGGGAACAGGATCTTTCACTACATAAAATGCATACCGAGCGGTATAGTCTTTCCGGGACAACTGCTGAGAGAATAAATAAAGCCCGGGCGGAAGGGAGAAGGGTTATAGCCGTAGGCACCACATCACTCCGGGTTCTGGAAACTACTTACGAGGATGGGCGTAATGAACCGGGCTACGGAGAAACAAATATTTTTATTTATCCCCCCTATACGGTCCGGTCTATTGATGGGATAATAACTAATTTCCACACGCCATATTCCACCCTTTTAATGCTGGTGTCGGCATTTGCCGGATATGACACTATTATAAACGCGTATAAAAAAGCAGTTGAAATGAGATACCACTTCTTTTCTTATGGTGATGCAATGTTCATTCAGTAGAATGAACAATGTTGCGAAACCGGCTTTCCACAATTATTTTTATATATAAAGAGACTTGAAATGGGGATGAGGGGCCCCCCCCGGGAAGCCAATAGTATTTCTGGAGGTACACTGTGAAGATTCAAAAAATTATATCCGGGATGAACGAGATCTTCCCGCTTTTTTTGCAGGAGAAGTATGACAATTCGGGAAGCCAGGTTGTTTTTCCCGACAAAGAGGTGAGTTCAATTTTACTTTCTCTTGATATTGATGATATTACCATAGACGAGGCTCTTGAAAAGGGCTGTAATATGATAATTACGCACCATCCTTTTATTTTTAAACCCCTGTCGCGAATAGTTTCAACTGAACCAAAGTCGGCAAAAATAGTGAAACTTATCGAGAACAAGATCAGTCTTTATGCGGCTCATACCAATCTCGATAAACTGTATTATGACAGGCTGGGAACAATCCTGGGGCTCATAAACGGGCAATTACTATTTGAAACAGACCGCCTGGATTATAATCCTTTAAACAGTTCGGGAATTCTAACAAGAACTGAGGAGCCCGGACCGGGAAAGATACCGGTGGGATTTGGTATGCTGGGGGATTTGATGCAGCCCGCTCCTTTACATGAATTGATAGAACGGGTCAAAGAGTCACTGGGGCTTCAATACCTGGTTTATTCCGGAGAACTTCAGCAGAGTGTTGAAGCAGTGGCAATCTTGAATGGTTCCGGGGGCGGTTCTATTGAGCGGATAATAAATAAGTACCGGGTTGATGCTATTATTACCGGGGATGTGGGCTATCATCATAGCAAGTTTGCCCTGGATCATTCGGTGGCTGTCATTGACGCGGGACATTTTGGTACTGAGCGGATTCTCATTGATTTTTTAAAATCAGAAATTCAAGACTACTTGACAAAATTGACTGATTCTAACGATATCAAAATATATGTGACTGAAAAAGAGCAAGATCCTTTTAAAGTGTTTATTTAAACTAAACTATAAGAGAAGGGAACCATGAATAGAGATATCAAAATAATGGTCGAATTGCAGCGTTACTGGGGTTATATCTTGAAAGCACAAGCAGATATCGAACGAAGCAAAAAATCGATTGTATTCTGGCAGGGAGAATTGACGGAAAAAAACAAGGAAGTCTCCCTTCTGGCAGATGAAATTAAGCAGTTAAAGATCCGCAGTAAGCAGAATGAGACCGATCTTGATGAAATTGACGGAACGGTTTCAAAGCTTGAAGAACGGCGGCTTTTGGTTAAGTCCGAACGGGAGCTGGAAGCGCTGAATCATGAACTGGAAAAGGCTCAATCGCAGCAGGGGGAGCTTGAAGAAAGTGTGATACTGTCCATGGACGAGCTTGAAGAAAAAGAGGGAATTTACTCCGGATTGATTCCCGAACTGGCGGAAAAAGAGAAACAGGTAGAAAGTGATATTATAGATTTGAAGGACAAAATTAAAGGATTTGAGGCTGCTATTGCTGAAAATATGGATAAATTTGAATCTCTTGCGAATAATCTTCCCTCGGCGATAAAAACCCGGTTTGTTAAGACCCTTAAAGCAAAGGGCTGTAAAGGGGTTGCTGAAGTTAATAATAGTACCTGTGGTAATTGTAATTTCCAGATCCCTCCGGACCTGGTACGGGAAGCTGCCCGGAATGAGTCAGCAACAACCTGTACAAATTGCGGCGGGTATATTTATTCCGAAGGATAAAAAAATGTTATTAAGTATAGACAAGGTATTGCAGTTGCTGGCTGAGGAGAAAAGTGTCGAAAAGATTGCTCAAATGGCTAATTGTGAGAATGAAGACGTTGTTAAGATTATAAATGATGCCAGGGGTATTCTTGTAAAATATGAAAAGCCCAGGGTAAAGAAAAAGATAATAATAAAAAAGAGCGTCGATCCGGCGAATAACCAGGGAGAAAACCCTGACGCGGACCAGGGAAAGGATGATGATATTTTCAGGGGGGCAGAGCTTTCCGCTGTTCCTCTGGGTTCAACGCTGACGATCTATACCGATGGTGTTGCCGAAGACAAGCCCGGGCCGGCAGGGATCGGCATTGTTATCCACGACAAGGAAGGGGTTCAGGTTGGCAAGGTTTCTTATTACCTTGGTAATAAATTCACCGAATACGCGAGATATTATGCTATTGAGAGAGCGCTGCAAATTGCCGCCTATTTTGAAACAAGAGTCCTTAAGGTGCGAAGCAGCTCGGAAAAATTAGTAAAACAATTGAACGGACAATTAGAGGTAAATAATCCGGCTGTACAAAAAATCTATAATGAGGTTATGCTCCTTTCGAAAAAAATAAAAAATTGCAAGTTCGAACTGGTAACAAAGATCGTTAATGAAAAAGCAGGATACCTTGCAGAACTGGCTATACAGTCCCATCAGGAACAGTAAGGTGATCGGTGGCCCTGTGGGCCGGGTTATCGGTAATCGGTCAAGAAAAGGGTTCGGGGGCCAGGGGTCAGTTAAGAAAAGAAGAAGCCCGTAGGGGGAGACAGCAGCGGACCCGGCTGAGCGGGGAAAAAATACGCTAGAAACTAAATCGTTTTGCGAGCTGTATCGGGCCTTGAAGCAGTATGGGCTCTTTGGGTTGTGAGGACTGTTTGAGCGGAGCGAGTTCCGCAGCAATCCAAAGAGCCCATACTGCTTCAAGGGCCCGCGCACAAGCAAAAAGAGTTTCTTGAGAGCAGCTGACCCCGCAGA
>JAAENB010000511.1 GCA_024224995.1 bacterium
AACCCCCATAGGGCAGCAGAGCATAACCCGGATAATATCTTCGAGAACAGGCTCTGTTTATAAATTAGTTTCCCAGGGCTACGGGTATTTCTCATAGCGTGGGGCTTCCAGCCCCTCGTTATGAAAAAGCAGGCCCCGGATAAAATCTTCGGAAACAAGCCCGTAAAGACGTTTGTGTGTAGGGGAGAGGCATGCCTCTCCCCTACACACAAACGTCTTTAAAACCGCCCCTTCGGCAAAAAACCTCGAACCTCGAACCTTGAACTTTCTTGGGAACAGGCCCTAAAACGATGGTATATCTCCCGATTACAAATTTCACTCAAGAAGATGCTTATTCCTTTCTAAAATCGCGCGAACCTTATCGCGGTGATTTTTATTATCCTCAGGATTTTCTTTAAAAACAACCTGGGCAATTTTTGAAATATTACCGTTATATTCATGAAAGGCACCAAGCACAGCCATGTCCTCAATTCGCCGGACAATTTCCGCGATATTACCGCTGCTGTATTCCAGCAATTCCACCAAAACCCGGTTAAGCCGGTTAATCGTTTTTGACTTTTTGAATCCCTCTTTAACAATCTCAAAGCTAATAGCATTCCCGCCGTCATTACCCGCGATAACCGTAAAACGGTTAAGCAAATTCTTCAATTCCCTTACATTGCCGGGCCAGGTATATTTTTGCAACAATTCCAGGGCATCATCATCAATGAAAAAGTTGCCATTCTTATTTAAAAAATGCTTAACCAGGAGAGCGATATCTTCCTCTCCGCGTTCCCGCAGAGAGGGCAGATTGATTTTATATACATTAAGCCGGTAATACAAATCCTCACGGAACCTGCCCGCTTCAACCAGCTCATGCAAATCGATATTTGTAGCACAAATCAATCGAAAGTCGACGATCTTTTCTTCACTGCTGCCAAGCGGATATATTTTATTGTCTTCCATAACCCTGAGCAGTTTAGCCTGCTGCTCCAGGGAAAGATTTTCAATTTCATCAAGGAAAAGAGTACCGCCATGGGCCAACTCCATTTTCCCGGTATGATCTTTGGACGCGCCGGTAAAAGCTCCTTTCGCGTATCCAAAAAGCTCGCTTTCAAAAATAGATTCCGGAATAGACCCGCAATTTATTTCAACGAAATTATTATTTCTCCGGGAACCAGCCACATGGATCGCGGAAGCTACCATCTCTTTCCCGGTACCGGTATTACCAAAAATAAGAACAGGAACATCAAAAGCGGCAACATTAATAATTTCGCTCCTGGTGTTTTTCATTTTACCGCATTCCCCGGCAACATCAATAAGCCGGTACCTGGATTTATTGATTTTATTTATTTGCCCAATGGAATCTTTCTTTTTTTCATTATCATATTTCGCAAAGGTTGTTTCAATTTTTTCAATTGTTTCGGGAATTTTAACAGATTTCTCTAAAAAGTCATACGCGCCAAGCTTCAAGCATTCAACGGCAATGGCAGTATCGGCCCAACCGCTGAGCATTATTACCGGGGTATCCTGGTCGATATCCATAATAATTTTCAACTGTTTAACACCGGCTTTTTCGTCCATATTGATCTCATCTTTAATATCCAGAAAAATAAAATTATATTTTTCACGGCTCACAAGTTCTTTTACGCCGGAGAAATCATTTAAAACATCAACTTGATAATTTTTGCTAAAATACATTTTTAAACTTTTGGAAAGAATCCGGTCGTCATCAACAAATAATATTCGAGGCACCGCGCCCGCGATACGGCTTTTTTCATTACTGTTAACAGTAGTTGAAATTGTATCAATGACATTGGCAACTTTCGGAATAAACGCTTCGACCCCGCCTGTTTTTTCAATAACATCAAAAGCACCGAATTTAAGACATTCTACGGCAAGAGGAATATCCGAATCAGAGGCAAGCATAATAATTGGAGTTTTTATTCCCGATGCCTTTATTGTCTTCAAAAAGTCAATACCGCATTTATCACCTTCCGCGTTTGTCATTTGAGACAATATAACATCAAAGCTGTTATGTATAAGACGTTCTTTTGTCGTAAAGCAGGTATCGGCAATGAAGATCTCACCCCTGTCCTTAAGAGACTCTTTCAAAGACTTTCCAAAATCGATATTATTATCAAATAATAATATTTTCATATTGGGTCCCCCTCCTCAGGTAAAAATATTTTAAACTGTGTATATTCACCTTCTTCACTTTCTACTTCGATTTTTCCTTTATGGCAATCTTCTATAATCCAGTGGGTAAGATATAATCCCAACCCTAAGCCCTGTTTGGCTTTTTTCTTTTTCGTACTATAAAAAAGATTAAAAATATTTTCTCTTACTTCCTGCGGCATACCGGGCCCGTTATCTTCAATTTCGATTAAAAAATTATTATTCACGGAGCCGGCTCTTACGGATATTTTTTTGTTGTTTCCTGAGGGACCAAAAGCCTGAATGGAATTATCCAGAATATTTTCCAGGGCAATTTTCACCTGTTCGGAGTTTATTTTCAGCTCTTTTTCCGGATCAAAATTAAAATCTTTTTCAAGGATAATATGCTCCCGCTTAAAGATATCGGAATAATTATTGAGCACATTGGAAAGAATATACTTGATTTTATTAAAGACTCTTTCGGATTTTTTGCCAAAGTTATTCTTGATCTTATTCTTCATCTCTTCTATCCTGTCAAGGCTTTCCTCGCATTCAAGAAAAAGCTCTTCCGCGAATTCCAACTCATCCTCATCCAGGATCTTTTCTCCCGAGGATATCTCACTGATCATCTTTTTCCCCAGCATTATGAGGGCCGAAAAGGGGGATAGCTCGCTGTTGAACCGGTGCCCAATATCGGACACCAGGATAGAAGAGTCTGTTATAGTCTGCTGAAGTGATTCATTCGCTTCAAGGAGTCTGTCCCGGAGCAGTTTTAATTCAAGCTGCGATTGAATCCTCATCATGAGTTCTTTTGGATTAAAGGGTTTTACAATATAATCATTTGCCCCTTTTTTTAATCCCTCAATTTTCATTGAGGTCGCTGCCCTGGCAGTAAGCAGAATTATAGGCAGCCCTTCAAACCCGGGATCACGTCTTATTGCCCGGGTGAATTCATACCCATCCATTTCCGGCATCATTACATCGGCAAGAATCAGATCGGGCCGAAAAATCTCCCGGCTGAGTTTTTCCAATGCCTTCCTGCCATTTTGAGCAGTCTCTATATAATACTCTTTTTCAAGCAGGTTCCGTAAAAAATTCAGCATTCCGGGATTATCGTCAACTATCAAAATATTTTCCTGTTTACCGGAATTATCTTTTGTACTGTTTACGGGCTCTTCCCAGGGCAGGGAGTCTATTATGTCTATGTCCGGATATTCTTCGCTGAGTGAATCGGGATTGTTCTCGGAATAAATAAAGGGAATTGTAATTAAAAACACAGATCCTTTGCCGGGGCTGCTTTCAACAGAGATTGCCCCTTCATGGAGTTCAACAATTTCTTTTGTAAGGGCAAGCCCAATGCCCGATCCTTCATACTTTCTCGATGATGAAGAATCTACCTGGCGAAACCGTTCAAAAATTATATCCTGCTTGTTCACGGGAATCCCAATTCCCGTGTCTCTTACGGAGATAGAGAACCGGTCTTCTTTGCTGTCGAGTTCCACAAGAATACTGCCCCCGGCAGGAGTAAATTTTAAAGCGTTTGTGAGCAGGTTAACAAGCGCTTTTCCCATAAGGTCACGGTCTATTTGGGCGAAAACTCTGCCGCAATTATTGTTAAACCGTATATTCAATTTTCTTGAATCGGCGCCCGATTCTATGCTGTTCACGTAATATTCCAGCAGCTTTGCCACATCGGTTTTTTCTCTTTTTATTGACATTCTTCCGGCTTCGATCCTGGAAAAATCAAGGAGATCATTAATCAGTTTAAGAAGCCTGGCGCTGTTTTGGCGCATGGTTTTAAAAATAGAATGATTTTTTTCTATGGAGTTCCCATAATCCCCCTGAACAATAGACTCAATGGGTGAATGTATAAGAGAAAGAGGCGACCGGATTTCGTGTGATATATTGGCAAAAAAGTCGGTCTTTGCCCTGTCCAGTTCTTTTAGCTTTTCATACGCCTCCGCCAGTTCCGATGTCCGTTCCTTTACTTTTTCTTCAAGATTATGATACAGCCGCGCGTTATCCAGGGAGACCGCGGCCTGGGATGAAAGCAGGTTTAAAATTTCCAGTCTGTCCGGGGTAAAGGCGCCTGTGGTAAGATTGTTTTCAAGATATACTATTCCGGATAATTTTCCCTGGTTGAGAATAGGGGCACAAAGGATTGACTTAGGCTGATTTTTTACTACATATGGAGCGTCAGTAAAATCTCCTTCTAATGAAGCGTTGTTCAGTATAAGGGTCTCTTTGGTTCTGGCGACATAGTTCACAATAGAAGGTGAAAGTCCCTCATGATCATCAACAGGGATTGATTTCAACAGTATGATCTCTTCGCTTTCAACACTTCCTTCGGCTTCTACCAGGAGCTTTCCCATATCCTCAAGGATCATAAAACCTTTGTCCGCGCCCGCGTTTTCCATTACGATTTCCATCATCCTGGCAAGAAGTTTGCCCAGGTCTATCTCTCCTGATATTGCCTGTGACGCTTTCATTGCTGTAGAAAGATCAAGAAGTTCCGAACTGCCGGAATAGTGATGCATACCCCCGGAAAGACCGGACAGTTCATTGCCGGGAGTTGATAAAAATTTGCTATAGAGTTTTTCAATTTGTTGTATCTTAGCAATGGCCCCCCACCTGGAATAACAATTGTACGCCTCTACAATATAGATTCGGGCTATTCTTTCTTTCCCCCTGGAGAGATAAAATTTTGCGGCCAGTTCATTCGCAATAGCTTCGTCATTGACATATTTATATTTATTACTAAGGGAAATAGCCGTGTCATACGATTCTTCAGCAAGACTATTTTCTCCAAAGATCCGTGCCTGTTCGGCCGCTACCAGGTGAAACCGGTGTAAATTATTCTCAGGGCAGTATTCACTCCATTCTTTCATTTTAGCCTGGTTTTCAAGGACCTTCTTTCGATAAATCTTTTTTTCATATACTGAAGCATCCTGGTACGACGCGAGCATAACCAGGGAATTATAATACATGTAAGATCGAATTATATCCACTCGCAATTGTTTATCGAAATATTTTTCCGCCTGTATTAGATCTTCCAGGGCCAGGCTGTATTTTTGAAAAAGATACCGCAGCTGGAGTCTTATATGATAAAATTCACAAACGATTACCCGGTGATTTGCTTTTATCCATTGGGGGACTGATTTTTCTCCGTCAAGAGCAGTTCCGCTAAGCTGAGCAGGATTTTCGTTTTCACCCAGGAGGTTAAAAACTGCTTGTTGATATATTGAATAGATCTGGAGCGCGTGCGCCTGGCCGATTCCTTCAATGGCCTGGTAATGTTTATCCATATCCCGTGAAAGCTCTCTAAGGTCTTTACCGATTTGAAAGGAATATTTATTTTGCAGCAGCAAGCTAAGAGCCGCGTATCCCAGGTCTCCGGTTTCCAGACCGGTTTGATATATTTCAAGCAATTGCGAAGTTGAATCCCGTATACTCTCTTTCCAATGCCGAATAAAAACATTATAAAGATAAGCGGTCATTGTCTTTTTTCCCCTGGCATTAAGTTTATCCACCAGGTTTAAACCAAGATTCGCGAATTTATAACCGCTTTCAATATTCCCAAAGGCAGCAACCATAAGAAGTCCGTACCCAATATACGCGGAAGCGTGTTCGGGGGCATGCCCATATTTACGAGCCAGGTGAATAAGTTTAAAAATAATCAAGGGAGGAAGAGTGGGAGCTGCGTAATAAGCGACCGTTGCCACACTCGCGAGGATTTGTGAAGCAGAAAGCATTTGAGGATTGGTCATTTTTGGTAAATCAATTAACTCTTCGGGTTTCTTGCCCGCAAGCGCCAGCTTTCTCTTTAGTAACTCCAGTAAAATCCGGAATTTTGCCGGTTTTTCCGGTATTCGGATGCCCAGCAATTTCAATGTAGAGAGGCCAATACGAATGGCGCCGTGAAAATCCTCTTGTGCTTTATACGCGTAAATTTTAATCTCAAAAATTTTTACTTTATCTATCACATTCCCGGCATGCTTTATTACGATATCAGCCAGCCGTTCCATTTCTTCAAAATCCCCTTTCAGGTATGCCGTTTCCGTAGATTCAGTATAAAGAGCCAGAGCCAGATCGTACTGTTTTTCCCAGCATTCTTCTTCCAGAAACCCAATGCCGGTTCTCAAATACCCAAACGCGGGAGAATACGCTGCCGATGCCTTGGCTTTTATCCCGGCTTTGAAATTTAAAGCGGCCAGTTCTTCCAATTCCTTGCCGGCGGTGATATATCCGGAACCCAGGTTCAACTGGTCGGTTATGTAAAATAATCCGCGAAAGCGATTTTCTTTTCTTGTCTTTTCCAGGGCAATCTTCCCTATACGGTAATGCAGCTTTCCCTTGTCTTCCTGAGGGATAAGTAAATACGCGGCCTCCTGTATTTTATCATGATGGAATATATACTCATCCCCCGACATCCCTATCAATCCTTCATTAAGAACTTCCGTAAGATCAAGCAGCGCTTTATCAATAGAAAGACCTCGCATAACAGCCACAGTTTCAAGATCAAACCTGCTTCCAATGCAGGCGCAGATCTTTAATGCTTCCCTGGGTTTTTCCGCTAGTTTATTAATCTTGCCTACCATAAGATCTACAACATTAGCCGTAACCTGCATTTCTTTAATTTTTTCAAGATTCCACTGCCACCCTTCTATGGCGTCAATCTCAAGGAGTTCTTCATGGTATAAAATACGCAAAAACTGGTTTACAAAAAAAGGGTTGCCGCCTGTTTTCTTAAATACCTGTTCTGCCAGGGGAACCGCCCTGTCTTCCTCGCATTGCAGGGAATCAATGATAATATTCCCAACATCCTGTTCACGTAACGGTAACAGGCCAAGCCTGCTTATTTTCATTCCCGCGTTTTCCATATCTTTGATGATCTCTGCCAACGGATGGCCTGCGGGTACTTCAGTATCTCTATAGGCGCCTATTATGAAAAGATATTGTAGTGCTGCATTACTGATAAGATTTTTCATAAGTTTCAGGCTTGCGATATCTGCCCATTGCAAGTCATCCAGAAAAAGAACCAGGGGATGATTTTCCTTTGCGAAAAGAGCGGTAAAATTTCCAAAGACAAGATTAAACCTGTTTTTCGATTCTTCAGGTTCCAGTTCCGCGAGCCCGGGCTGTTCTCCGATTATGAACTCAACTTCAGGAATAATATCGGTAATAACCTTTCCATTGGGGCCCAGAACTTTTAACAAATTTTCTTTCCATTGGAGGATCGCTGTTTCACTTTCCGAAAGGATCTGTCTTACCAGGCCCCGGAAAGCCCGGATCATCCCGATATAGGGCATATCCCTGTTTAGCAGGTCGTACTTTCCTGAAATAAAGTAACCTCTCCGCGCGGTTACGGGTTTACGGATCTCATTGATGAGCACGGTTTTTCCAATTCCGGGAGGTCCGGACACAAGCAGTATTCCCGCGTTCTCATCAAATGAACGGATCAAAAAATCAATCTCTTCCTCCCGGCCAATAAGTTCTTCCGGTTCCATATATTTCACCGGATGATCTTTCCTGCCGGTCGTAAAGGTTTCAATTTTTCCGTTGTCCCTCAATTGTTTGAGGCACTCTTGCAGGTCTGCCATGAGACCAAAACTATTCAGATACCGTTCTTCAACGGTTTTAGATAACAGTTTCATGATAATATTAGAAATCATCAGCGGAATACCGGGATTTTTTTCAGCCGGAGCCTGCGGACTTCTGGCAATATGGGAATGGATCATTTCCATTGGGTCCGTTGAGATGAACGGAACTTCCCCGGTGATGAGGTGGTAAAAAACAGCCCCCAATGAATAGAGGTCGGTTCTATAATCCACGGACCTGTTAATACGCCCGGTCTGTTCAGGAGAAATATAGACTAATTTTTCTATTCTTTGCGCGGGATCAATATTAGCATCATTATTTAACAGGAAGGACGCGCCAAAGTCCGTAATCTTTATTTCAAAAGATTCCCTGTTTATTAATATACTTTGTGGTTTGATATTCTTATGAATAATATTTTTTTTATGCAGGTTTCCAAGAATTTCAGCAAGTTTGATAGCTGCCGGTAAAAACGTCCCAACTTTTATGGCGTTTCCAACAAATGCCTCCTGAAAAGAGATCCCGTCAAAGTCCTCAAGTACAAGGCCGTATTGGTCTTTTTCGGTAAGTATGTTATGAACTTTTACAATACCTTTGTGAGGAATATTTTTAATGATATCATATTCCTGTTTGAACCTGGCTACGGCGAGTGGAGTCTGTGTTCCTGTTTTGAACATTTTTAAAAGAAATGTTGTATCATCATTCTCTTTTTTACAGCGGTAACTAATAGACTCCACAGTTTCACAAAGTTGTTCCAGGATATGATAGTTTGATATTTTTTGCATTGTTATCAGCTTAATATGTTTTGTTTTTTCGAAAATTGTTACCACTATTATGGCTTAAGTCAAGGTTATTTATGTAAATTAATCCTGAAAATTGTCGTTTTTCGACAATTCGATGTCGTTTTTCGACAGAATAGTGCTGTTTTTTAACAATAACAATAGCATATTCTTTCTTTTATACCGGGATTCAAATGGATAATTACAAAAAAATTGAACAATTTACTCAGATAATTCGTATATTCTACCTTTTTACAGCATATTTCAAAAAAATAAAATAAATCCGGGTTCTGGCATAAAACATGCATAATAAAGTACATAGAACTACCTATAACCAAAAAACAAAGAACACAAAACACAAAATTTCAGGCTATTCCAATAGTGAATGCCGTACACCAAAAAGGGGGATTTGGATGAAAATTAGAGAGAGAAATATTCCATTTATCAAGATCTGCTTATTTTTTATTTCCATAATAGTATCAACAGTGTCCTGTGAGAATGTTTTAAATGATGGTCTCAAAGAAAACAATCAAAAGGAAATAACTTCATTTGTTTTTGAAGCAGCCAATAATGAAGATTTATCTTCCGATATAACTGCCACAATCAATGATACATCAATAACAGTTGTTGTTCCGGAAAACACGGATATTACAAACCTGGTCGCGAGCTATCGCATAACAGGAGAAACTGTTTTGGTAAACGGCATTGAGCAGTTTAGCGGTGAAAGCGTAAATGATTTTTCCGAGGTTAAAATCTATAGAATAGAAGCAAAAAATCTTACGGTACAGGAATTCACGATTATCGTTATAATAGAATCAAATCCCGACACGACTCCTCCGCTAATAGAGAAAGCATCTGTTGCTTCTTCTGTAGGAGACTCTTCCGGGACTTATCAATTTTCTGTTATGGTTGCAGACGACCGGGAAGTATCTTTAGTTACTGCCAATCTTAATGAAGATTCATATGCTCCAACTATTGATGAAAATATTTATACATTCAGTATTCCTGTTACGGAACTTGCTTATGGCAACAACGCAATAACTGTTGAAGCGATGGACAGTTCGGAAAATAGTTCTTCGCTCCCGGTTACCGTCTCCCTGGATGATGAGATTGATCCTGTTTTTGCGATTTCCAATGCTTCGCCCGGTACTATAATTTCATGGCCCTGGGACCCGGTTTATTATAATGTAGACTTTTCCGTTACGGACAATAAAGATGAATCATGCTCCGTGAGCGGCGCGAGCCACATTGGCGGTAATTCCCATAGAATAACAGTAAACGCTAAAGATTATGGTCTGTTGGCTGAAAAATCGACTATGCATACAGTCACCGCCAGGGATCAAACCGGTAATACCAGTACACGAACCTGTAAAATAACGGTATTCACTATATGCAGTGAAACAACAAAAAATCTGTACCTTTGCTCAACAAATATCAGACATGAATGGCAGTAATATTAAGGAGAATAACCATGAAAAAGTTAATACCGGATAAAAAAACTGTTAATTTTACAAAAATATTCAGCCATAATTATTCAGAGATATTCATGTATATTAATAATGAAATAAAAAATCCTCAATCCGCGGCTGATTTAACCAGGGATGTTTTTCTTAATTTTTTCTCTACTATGGAACCTAATATGGAAATAGCAGGTACGATTCAATCCTGGCTGTTTGGTTCGGCCCAAAATATGGTTTATGAATATTCCCGGAAGGGGAAAAAGGCAGATAGGGGCTACCCGGGGGTGAATCCCCGGGCTACATGACTATACCCCTCCGGGGTATTTCTGGTATGGGACCGAATCGCCCGCAGGGCATTGGTTGACCATTGGTTCAATGCTGACCCAAGACAGAATAGCCCCAGCGGGGCGACGTGTTGTAGC
>JAAENB010000512.1 GCA_024224995.1 bacterium
CGGCTTGAGCGAGTTTTGCTGAAGCTGCTGTATATTCTTCCGGTCTCATGGAATTTTTTTTGGCATTAAAATCTCTAAGAAGCGCTTCCGCCTGTAAAATATATATTTCATTGCCGTATTGTTTTAAAAATCTTTTTTTACGGTGTTCTTTTTCCGCTATTGAATACAATCGAAGAGCTTCTTCATTATTCCCCTGGGCCAGTTCAACCCCGCCTTTAAGCATCAGGCCAAAACAGTTATTTATCCACACCTTTTTACTTGAACTGATTTCAACAGCCATGTCCGCGTACTTTCGAGCCAGGGAAAAATTGGCATGATGCAGGTAATACCGGCCATAATAGAGGTAAACCGCGCCAAGAAAATAACTGTCATTGGTCTTTCCCGCGAGTTCGAATAATTGATCAATTACTAATTTTGAATTTGTATAATCTCCGCTATAATGATAGGAATGCTCCAGGCCATTCAAAGACATCATCAGTTCCTTAATATCATTTTCTTCCTGAAAAATATGAACTGAATTAGAAAAACTGCGTATACTTGCCTGGTAATCGCCGCAGAACTCGTGAAAATATCCCAGGAGCTGAAGCCCTTTCCCTTTGATCCATGAACAGTAAACTTTTTCATCCAGCTTCCGCTTTCCACTAAAGAACGTTCCTGCGAAAGAAAAAACCGGGAAGGTCATGAAAAGAGAAGCAAACCCAAAAGAGCCTATAGCCTGTTCACGGGATGAGCCCAGCTGCCGTGAAACACGTACAAGTTTTATCGTTGCCCAGACAAAAGCTGTCCGTTTGCTCAGAGAATAACACATTGAAAGTGATTTATAAACCTCAAAAAGAAGTTCCAGGCGCTTTTTCTTTTCGCTGTTTTTATTTACAAAAGGGAAAAGCATGGCCAGGGAGAACCAAACTGACAATAGCAATTCTTTAACAATTGCGAATAAAAAAGAATAAAACCGGGTAGGGATTATTTCACCAAGGATGGAAAGTCCCTTTTTAGCCATATTTTCGCAGGATTCGAAATCGCCCATACGGTAATAGGTGGAGCTAAGGTTAAAATAATAGCGGCTTTTTTCGTTGTCATTCCGGCTATTTTCTAACAGTGAGAAAAATATTTCCAGCGCACTATTATACTGTCCCTCGCGGGAAAAATTCTCGCCAAGGGATTCCCTCTCGGGAATAGAATTTATGGGGAGTATTCCTGTCATTTGAGTCCTTATTTTTTGATGAAGTTTAAATGTATATCGTAAATAACACAAGAATTTTTTTTGAGTTTGGGTGCGTCTCAGAGCTCTTTATAAGAGCTCTGAGACGGTTCAAAAAACTCTTATAAAGAGCTCTGAGATCAAAACCCCTTAAAAAACGGCTTTTTTTGAAAAAAATTCAATTTTATGCAAAAAAAGCCAAAAAAAATTTCATCAAAAGGCCTTCCCATTCGTCCTA
>JAAENB010000513.1 GCA_024224995.1 bacterium
ATGCCTCGGCAGGTTGTGAGGCTGTCTGAGCGGAGCGAGTTCCGAACGTTCTGCAGAGGTATTGCTCCCGGCAGGCATAATTTACATTCCGGGTTGATTTACCCAAAAAATTAATTTTAACTTTTCTAAAAAAAATCATTGACAAAACACTAAACAAATGTTGATATAACTTATTACGATCTTTAGTGTTGAAAAGCGGCCGGCTGCTACCGGTTATTGTACGGTCTTTATTACACACCAGGCTTCTAACTTTGATCTGCGCGACACTTGCGCAGAGGTATTGCGGAAGCCATGTACAATGACGGGCTTGGGGGCAGGCAGCGGCACGAAGCTCGTTCCGGGGAAGTCCCCTCGCAGGGGTCGCACAATTATATACCAGTATAAATTATTCGATTATACTGCGTAAACTCCGGGAATACCAGTCCAATTACACGTAAATTCCATGAATTATGGAACGGTGGAGTTGAGGAATTATAATTGTTCATACTATAACAGGTCAAGGTGAAGCAATACCCTGTTATTCAATTGAAACAACAAATAGCAAACAGAGAACGCAAACCGGGAACAATGTATTATTATGATATAAAAGCTCTCAAGGATTCTTTTACGGAACTCGCAGCCAGGGCGCCGAAACGTCTTCATGGAATAAGCTGCGGCATTGATGCGGTCACAATAGAAGCGTTTAATCAAAACCTCTTCCATCATCTTGATGCAATATCCGCTGAGATCCGGTCACCGCGCGGGTATCGCTTTGACAGGTTAAAAACGGTCTTAATACCAAAACCGAACGGGAAAGAACGATTAATAAGCATACCAACGATCCGGGACCGGGTGGTGCAGAAATCGCTCTTGAACTATTTGCAAAACAATACAACATACGCATCCTTTAATGGTGTCAGTTACGGTTTTACCAGGGGAAAATCTACAGGAGACGCCATTCACGATGCAATTGAATTCCGAAACACCATGCCCTTTGTTTATAAAACCGATATACAATCTTTTTTTGATTCCATTGACCGGAAAATACTGGAAGCAGTTATACTGGAAAAAATTAAAGATACCTCAGTACATCGTATACTCTTTCGGGCACTGAATTGTGAAATAGAGAGAGTCTCCGGCGCGCAATGGAGAAAGATACAAAAACTGGGAATAAAGATCGGAACCGGCTTGCGCCAGGGAATGCCCCTTTCTCCGTTCTTTGCCAATCTTATTCTTCTCAATTTCGACAGGCGGGTAAAGGAAAGCGGGTATTCAATGATACGCTACGCAGATGACCTGATCTTCCTGTCGAAAAATTACGAAACCTGCTTGAAAATACACAATTTTTGTAAGATTGAATTAGGAAAGGTCGCGCTCACGGTACCGGAGCCCGGGCTGCCGGAAACCAAAACATTCATCCATGGACCGGAAGAAACAGCCGAATTCCTTGGTGTAGGCATATGCCGGGCCAAAGAAAAACAATACCGGGCGATTATTACGGATGAACAAAAAAGACGCATCAACGAAAAAATCTATCAATACGCAGATATTAACACCCTTTCACGGCGCGGAATTTTCATCAGCACATATTTTAAAAAACTCGATTCCATAAAAGCAGGATACCTGGCAGCCTATTCGGTTTGTGACAATGAAATACTGGCAACTTTTGAGAACCAGCTCAACCAATGGATAAACGGCGCCAGGCTCAGGTTACTCCAAAAAGGACTGGGTATTGATGTTAAGAATATGACTCCGCAACAGCTGCAGTTTATTGAGCTGACGAATTAGCGATGAGCCCGGTTATTTTTTCCGGATCTCATTCTGCAGCCTTTTCAAGCGTATGCACTGAGGAGCGTTAAGAGTATTGAGCCGTTTTAGACTCATGAAAGCCTGGTCTTTTTCTCCCAGATGCAGGTAACATAAAGCCCGGCGGTAAAACGATAATAAAACCACATCCCCTGGTTTTGTTTGGCTGGAAGACAATAATGCATCATAACAATATATAGCATCACGCAGTCTTTTTAATTTCATTAAAAAATGCGCTTTTAGCGACAATGCAGTTTGAGATTTGGGATCACTCGCCAGAGCCCAGTCACAATACTGAATAGCCATATTTATCCGTTTTACCAGGCTCTTATCGAGCAATTCATAATTAACGAAACCCTTCACATCAAAAAATTTATCCGATAATAATGGCCAGAGCAACGCCGCTTTATGCACAAAATACGCAATTTGTAAATCTTTCATTATCTTCATATACTTCACCATACAGAATTATTGTTTACGTTGGTTACTTAAAAATAAAAAAACCCTTATAGTGTCAAGAATATTTTTCAAAAAAAATGGGCTTTAATACCGCAAATTATCGTTTACATGCACTATTATACCCACAAAACGTATTTTCATGACATAAACGTTGTTTTTTAAGGACAAATTCGTACAATTTTATTGACATAAAAGCCCAACATGAAGAAATTGTCCAAATAAAGCACATGTAGAACAAATACAAACAACTAAAGAAGAGAGTTTCCTGAAGAATAACAAAAAAAGTAAAAGGATGTTTAGATGGAAAATAAAAAAAATTCAACTGATTTATTTACTACAATACTCAAAGCATTATTTCTATTAGTAATTCTGCTTTTCACCTCTTTCCCATTATTCACCTGCGGAATACATCATAGTGTCACTCCCGACAAAGACGGCAGCGTTATTACCCAGCCGGAGCAGGTGCAGGTGCGTGAAAAAGCTCTTTAATTACTTCGAAAGTAAATTGTAGATATCACTGTATCCCATTTCATGAGCAAGTTGAGCTGCTGTCTTGTCTCGATAATTAAATTTTGTTCCCTTGATGCTTTTATCGGCACCATTCTCCACCAGGATCATTACCAGGTCTTTATGACCCTGCATTGCCGCGTACATCAGGGGAGTTACACTATAATCATTGGTCTCATTTAAGCGGGCTCCTTTGAGGATCAATGCTTTCACCGATTCGATACTTCCGGACAGACAGGCCATATGGATTGGCGTATTCTTCTCATTGTTCCGGTAGGATACATCCGCACCTTCTCTAAAATAAAGATCGACAAGATTAACCATGCCCGATTTTGCTGCCGTTATGAGCATGCGGCCCAGGCGGCTTTTATAATCGGCATAATTAATCTTTTTTTCCCGTATTTTCTGCTTTACCTCTTTTAGAAAAATCCGCACGTTTGCTTCATCTCCCATTATAGTTGCGCACTCCATATCATTACGTGCTCCTTTTTCCAGTAAAAACCGGTAAAAATCCCTGTTCTTATTCAGCGTGCTGTAATAGAGTACAGATTTTCCATTTTTGCTTTTTTGATTGATATCCGCGCCATGCTGTATGAGTAACTCCGGAACCCCGGTGTTACTATTGTGTTGTGCGGCGTACATTAGAGAAGTCATGCCGGTGTTGTCTTTCGCTGTAACATTCGCGTTTTTCTTAAGCGCCAGTGCTACGCCACTTGCGGAATAGGAGAACGCGGCATACATAAGGGCTGTCCTTCCCGCTTCATCCCGTATATTTATATTCGTGCTCTTTTGAATAATGGATTGTATTCTGCTTATATTTTCTCTGCGCTTATACCATCCCATTACGGTGTAATTATATTCTATTGATAAATAATTCCGGACCTCGTTCTTCTTGAGTGTATACAATTGCCCCGGGCCGGCAGACGCCCTGCTTTTTTCTCCCGGGATTTTTAACTTTGCCTTTACCTGTATAAACCGGCTCCCCTCATCCCCGGTCCCGGTTAACTCCAGTATATCTCCGGGAGCAAGGACTCTCGGCTGACCTGCCGGGTCTAAAAACTCAAATTTTTCCTTCACTGAATAGCAGTACCCTTTTTCCAGCTTAACCGCTGAACAGGAAACAACAACAAGCCCAATAAATACCGGCACAAAGACGATCCTTCTTCCCGCCCGGGTATACATATATTTCAGCATGCTCATAACAACCACCTGCCTCGTCGAATTTGTCACAAACACCGCAGTAATCCATTTCCGCCCGGCCTGTTCCCCTCCCTGCCAGACAAAAATCTATATAAATAAAACTGGAAAAAACAATAATTTTGTCAAGGGAATTACAGCTGAATTACTCTATCTGCGCCCTGTTTTAGTGTTTTTTTTGAATATTCGATTGATCCTCCTTTGAATACCACCAGCGGGTCCCTGCATGCTTCTATTTTTTCAAGAGGATTCTCTTTCAGCACCACAATATCGGCATATTTTCCCTTTTCCAGGGAACCGATGTCATTTTCCATTTTCAGTATCCGGGCATTATTGATCGTGGCACAGCGTAATGCTTCAATATTGGAGAATCCGGCCCTGGTTAACAACTCAATTTCGTTCCAGATAGTTCCATTGTAGATATAGGGGATTCCGGCGTCAGTTCCCGCGCCTATGAGAACCCCTGCCTGTTTCATCTTTTTTAAATTGCTTATCCCATGTGTTAGAAATTGAAAGTAAAGGTCGGGCTGGGTAAGTACAATTCCCTCCTCCCACATATCTTCACATTTCAGGGTCCGGTAATTTTCCAGAACCGCTTTATTCATCTCCCAGATCTCAGGATCACAATACCGGTCCTGGCGCTGGTAAATTAGCTTCTTTCGTAATGCCAGTTCATTCCGAATAAAAGGTGTATCGAATTCTTTGGGCAGGGTTTTATATGCCTCTTCCGCCGCAAGCACCTGCCCCACGGATAAGGTCGGCACTATTGCGGTTTTCTTTTTTGCCATGAGAGCGATTGCTTTATCCGGCAAAACTTCATCTGCCACGATATGTTCAATGGAATTGGCACCTATTTCAAGCGAACGCTCGAATCCGTATCTCCGGTGAACATGGCAGGCAATGGGCAGGTTATATTTCTCCGCGAAATCCCGTATTATTTTGATGTGCTCTTCGGCATATACCGGGATTGCCCCTTTGCCGCATAATGCGGATTTATCATCCATAGTCAGTTTCAGAAAATGGGCTTTCCTGCCGCGGCCATAGCAGGTATAATTTTTATAGATCGTATCCTTGAGTTCCTGTGTATTCTTAAAGCGGATGGCTCCGTCTCCGCTCATCATTTCAATGATCCCGCCAAAGGAAGAAATATCGGAAAAGGTAAAATCCGGGTGGCCGCCATTAATATTGACCATCTGGTTGCAGAACACTACCCGCGGCCCTGTGAGGCTTCCCTCTTCTATCATATCAAGGTAGTCATGAAAATAATGCTTAAAGGCTCCCATGTCCCGGATGGTTGTTGTTCCGCTCATTATATGCTGGGGATAATTTCGTTTTATCTGTTTAAGGAGCATCATTCCCTTAAAAACACTAAAATCAGCAGCGGCAGGGCCTGTGCTGTGGCAATGGCCGTCTATGAGCCCAGGGATTAAATAATTATTATTGATGTTGATAGTTGCAGCTCCGGGCGGCAGCTCTGCCGAACCATCCAGTATCTTTCCAATTCTTTCTTTATTTATTAACAGGGTTTTGTTCTTTTTTACCCTTCCCGATTTGACATCAACAATATTACAGTTTGTAAGATATACTTCCTGAGAAGATCCAAATGCAGGTTTGTGCATCTCCGGCAGGCTGGAACAAGACGTCAGAGAACTGAATCCCGCTGCTGCCAAACCGGCGGCAGACAATTTCAAAACATCTCTTCTGTTTACCTCCAATGAAAAAATTCTATCTATACTGTCATTGCCGCTATGGGCTTCATTTTCTTTTTTATCCATAATAAATCATTTCCTTATAAATTTCCAACAAGAGTTCTTCGGTTTATGTCGTAGAAAACTCAAAGTCTGTTTTAAAAAACCGGCTAAATGGGCTTTTTAATTGGTAAAGCAATGGAAATAAATAGGGGGCTTTTTGTCAAGAGTTTACCAGATAAATTATTATCTGAAGAGGTGGATCAGCCGGAATGTCAACTCTGCCTGGAGCAATACCTCGGCAGAGTTGACATTCCGAATTACGTTTTTCTGTTTATTAAAGCACGACCGTTTATGTTAATTGGTGCGCTCGGGGATTAGTCGCTGAGACAGGTTTCAATAGCTGAGAGGAACTTCATTCAGTACCAGAGCAAGCCCTCTTCCGAAGAGTGAAACAAGAATATTTTCACTCTTCGGAAGAGGGCTTGCTCTGGTACCGGGCGCAGTAACGATATTACTCCCCCAGCCCTTCAAACTGAATGGTTTTTTCCAGAACCTGGATCTCTACTTGAAGATCAAAAAGGTCGTCTTCGTAGAGTTTGGAGAGCTGTTTATCGAAGGCCTTTTCTATTATTCCTATGACGTTTTCGGTCTTTTCAAGAATATTATCGGCATCTTTTATATGGTTTCTGTTTTTAGACAGTTCCGCGTATTTGTTAATAACCTTTGCTGTTGTATCAATATAATATAATAAAAACTGGCGTGCCGCTCGTATATCATGGGGATATTTATCTATATTATCATATATCCTTCGGGCGGATATGCAAATTGCCCTGATTTTTTCACTTAGCTCTTCGTTTTTGATCCGCTCCGATGCCCTGAAAATATCCCCTATTTTTCTATGGCCTTCCCTGATGATCTCATCAACATCTTCCCTGGTCCTTCCCCCGCTTCCCCTGAGAATCTTCTGTTCTCCGGGTTTTTCCTCTCCTTTTTGGGAAAAGCTAAACAAACGTTTAAACAAACTCATGACCGCGTCCTCGAATACTCTATTTTCTTTATTATTTCGTCTATGCAATCCTCTTTGTTAAAACACCAGGCCGAATAAGAGAGAGGCAGGATCTTTAATCCTGCCCGGTAATACATATTATACCGCTCCAGTGAAAATGATTCTACAAATTCTCCCGGATACCCTACCAGGTCTATGCCATAGGTGATATTATTATGCTCTATTACCAGGTCTATTGTTAACCCGGCAATTTCATATGCCGGAAATACATCAATGTTGAGCCCGGTAAACTCCTCCCGCACTTCCCGCATAAATTCATCATGAACTACCAGGTCTCTTTCCCCTGCCGCTCTATTCCCGGAATGTGATGTTACATACTCCAGGTACTTCCGCACCAGGTACTCTTTTTTCACCATCTCCGGCTCAAAAGATATATACAGATACTGTTTTACCCTGGCCCGGGTTATGGAAACATTCAAAATATCATCCTTACTAAGGAAACGGTATGTATTCATATGGCTTTCAGCGTCAACAGTAAAAGATAAGAGCATAATGTCCCGCTCTTCCCCCTGAAAGGTATAGGCGGTTCCTACCAGTATCCCATGCTTTTCCAGGGTTCCTATGCTGAACTTTTTCAGCAGTTTTTGATAAATATAATCTACCTGGGCCCGAAAGGGAGAGAGCACGCCAACGGTCCGGCTCATGGATCTGTCCAGGTCTTTTTCATACGCTGCTATTTCAGAGATCTTTTTTATTACCTGCTTTGCTTCCTCTTCATTGATCCCTTCTCTGTCCCGGGTTCCCTTACAGGGAATTATCTCAATGGCTCCGGTATTCACAGACCGCGGTTTTTCCGTCATTATGCGTAAAGAATTATTATAAAATTCACTATTGCTGAAAGCGATAATTTCCGGTAAGCTCCGGTAGTGCTCATCCAGGAAAAATATATCTTTTTTATCTTTCAGTGACTCGCTCACAAAATCAAGTATGCTTTTATTCCGGTAATCGAGCGTTTTTATCTCCTCTTCTCCCAGGGAATACTCATTGCCAATTACAAACTGACGATATTTAGATAAAAATGATATATGCCGGAGCTGATTCGGATCTCCCACTATGAGCACCCGCCGCGCCCGGTAGAGAATGGGTATACAACTTGCCATATCACACTGTGTTGCCTCGTCAATTATTGCCAGGTCGAACAGCTCCTGTTCCAGGGGTAATACAGTATAAATATCTGCCAGGTTCACCAGCCATATGGGAAAGGTTTCAAGAAGGTTTTTAAAATCGACCTGTTTAAAGAGCTCTTCCTGTTTGCCCCCGGTTTTGCCCTGAAGGGCCTTATTAAATCGTACCAGGTCTTCCCGGTGTTGATTCAGGGTATATTCAATTCGCAGGTTGTTCCGCTTTTTAATAAGATCCAGGATATACCGGTTCCGTGTACTGTGCAGGTTCTCCAGTGTGCTGATCAATTTCATTAACATTGGACGATCTTTCCGCTTTTCCCGGATCGCGGAAAACCGGTACCGGTTTATTACATGATGTTTTTTGATTCCCAGCTTATACTGTAATAAAAACTTCCCCCACCGTTTCTCCCGGGACACGCTCCCGGTATACGTTCTTTCTATATCCTCAATCTGCCCTTCAAGCGATTGGATTGCCTGTAAACGCTCTTCAATACTTACGGCTGAATCGTCACCCCGGCGTACCATTCGATGCAGCAGGTTCTTTAAATAGTCTTTTAACTTTTTTAAATACTGCTTATCCCCTCCCCTGACCAGTACTTCCTGTGCTCCAAGCTGAGACTCTATTATATCTCCCACCACATCCACTGCATGATCCATCTTTGAGGCGATCAATACCGATTCTCCCCGGCTGAGATGTTCCAGCGCGATTGACGCGATTGTGAATGACTTCCCTGTTCCCGGCGGTCCTACCACCAGGGTGAGCGGTTCTTTTTTACAGGATTCCATGATCCTGGTTTGCGCCCGGCTCAGTATGGCGGGTGTTCTCCCTTCCCTGCCCCTTGTTTTTTCATGCCGTTTGTTTAAGGCATTCGAATTTATTTTTTTATTAAATAGAACCTCTATTGGCCTCGACAGTTTATTTGAATTCGTTATGCCGCTTATCTCTTCTATTACTCCCCTGGCAGGCTTTGACTTTTTTACCAGGGCTGCTACCCCCGCGTTATACAGGGTGAAATTATAGAGCCCTCTCTCTTTTCCCTTTTTCCCCGATAGTTTATTGTATTCTTTTTTTAGTGTCTTATCGGTCACCAGGACCGGGTATAGGGTAAAACTCGTTGTATCAATAGAAATGGTTTCGTCTTCCAGAAGGGCCGCGGTATTAAGAATAGGATCGCGGTGGAGTTTATTATCATACTGATTGACTTCTGTGACTATTTGGTCATAGAGGTTTATTGCGGATTTATTATCTTCGTTATAAAGCATTGAAAGAAGACCAAAATTGATGCGCATATTCTGCGGATCAATGGTGAGGGTGAATGCTGCGTCGATCTCCGCGGGATACAGAAATAACGGCGCGCATACTTTTACGATTTCGTCATCATTATTGCCCTGAATTATTCCGAGTAAAAACGTGGAACAGTATAATAATTCCATATCTTTCCGGTGCATATAGGCTTTTTGCCGGAGCTCCGCCCCCAGGGTTCTGCCGATCTTTTTTGAGGGCTTTAACCCATTCATCAATTCTTCGTATTCAAGATAGACTTTGCTTTCGATCTTCCGGTCAAAAATATTTGAAATGATAGAGCCACGGCTGTCGGCTTCGTAACAGTCCCGGAGGTATAACAGTTTATTTGTTACTTGTTCCATATTGTATTTAAACAATGCTAAAACCGGGCCGCTGTCAACCATTATTTGGTCATAAGAAAAAGGGCTTCCTTCTTCATAACGTGGGGTTGAAAACCCCGGGCTAAAATTGGCCCATTTTCAAAAACTCTCTCAAGAAACTCTTTTTCAATAGGGCCTTTTTCGGGGGATCTTACCCGGGGTGGTTTCAGAGACGTTGCAGTGCAACGCCTCTACGGGCCTGTTTCCGAAGATATTGCCCGGGGGTCAACACCACGGAGGGGTTAAACCCCAAATAAACACCGTGTACGCGTACCGAATCCCCTCGCAGGGTCCGCACTCCTTCCCGGAATCTCCATAACCCTGCCCAGAAACCAGCCAGTAAAGGCGTTGCAGTGCAACGTCTCTCCGAACCAAACCCCTCGCAGGGGTCGCACACCTTTTCCGGAGCATCTTCGGAAGCAGACCCCGGTATCACCACAGTTTCTGACCTATTTTCCCCCGGCCATCCGCTGTAGATATCACTATTTTTGGGATTATATGCTAAAAAAACATCTACCGTTTCAAACCTGACATACGGGTGTCACAGCCATGTGCTATATTACTAATATATTATATAATAGAAGAAAACGTACCATCGAGGTACAAATAATTTAATAAAAAACACTACTAAGGAGGAAAAGATGACAAAACGTAGTATTATTGCCACATTTTCAGGAGTATTATTCGGGTTTGTCTGTTTTGGACTGGCCTCAAGCGGAGGGCCGCTGCCCTGGCCGGTGGCTGTCCAGATTATCGCGAGCCGTACCCTTATTGGGTTTGCTATCGGCATCAGTTCCCTGTCTTTGGGGCACTGGTCTGTTCACGGCCTTGTAATGGGAATGCTTTTTAGCCTGCCCCTGGCATTCAGCGGGCTCATGGCACCGGAAAACCCGGAGTTTACGGCAGCCATGATGTTTGGTTCTACAATGGTTATGGGCCTCATCTATGGCCTGCTCATTGAAGTTATTACGTCCCTTATATTCAAGGCGCGGGTGGAGCAGTAAGAGCACCGGCTGCATGCAGGGCTGGCTGCAGCCCGCCCTGCGACCCGCAGCTCTTATTATAAAGGCTCCCTGCCGATATAGCAGATAATTCCGTCATATACAAAACATTTTTTCATTGCATCACGCTTTTTGAGAGGGCTCGTCGTATAGATCATTTCCCCGCTCTCATTATGAAGCTTGAATAAAGGAGTGCAGCCGGGAGCCTGGAACAGGTAGACATAGCCCGTAATCCCTTCATAAAAAACCCCGGGAGTATCGAGAGCCTGCTGCATGTCCCGGCTATCGGTAGTATAAAAATGTCCCTGGTCATCGCGAAACCGCAATAAGGGAACAGTACCGGGCTCCTTCTCTTTATAAATAAATCCTTCAAGATCTTCATACCGGTATCCATAGATATCAATAGCATTCCGGGCTTCAACAGGATCAGCAGTATAAAACTGCTTGTTTCCGAAGGAGAGACTATAAAGTGCTCCTTCCGAAGCTGATGAAATGTCTGAGTGTGATATTTCTTGTTCAGTATTTAGTCTCATAATAAAAACCTCCTGGATGGACTTTTAATCATATTAGTATGCAAGTTTTGTGCCATCCGGGATTTTTTGCCAAAAAATACAAAATTTTTATATTTTTTTGCCAACTTGCACTTCGGTAAACTATATACAAATATTAGTTGTACTCGTTTTTGTTACAAATAAAGTACTGTTTTCCAGTACTGGTGTCAATAGCAGGGGAATCAACGCTAACTGAGAGGGAATGAACAACAGTATTTTTTTGATAAATAAAAAGTGTCAGAATTTGACAACAGGTGTCAGTTTTTGACAGCAGATTTTAGAGTTGACACGAATCGCTGTATAAAAAAGAAATAATTTATTTCCCGGCAAAAGCGAGAGGTTTTATAATGCCTAAAATACGAGTGCGAAATCTAAAAGGAGAAAAGTCGGTAGTAATCGGCCGGAAGAATACACTCCAGATATCAAAAGTAAAATTTTATGTCCGTTTTTTGTATTATAACCCCATAGAGGATGCTTATCTTGATCTGCCCGCTGGGGTGGACGTGGCATTGATGGACCATGATCCCATTCATGGAGATGAGACCTATGGAACAGCTCAAACAACAGGAAAAGAGGACTTGCCCATTGAAATAAGCTACCTGGATAGAAAAAAGGCGGCACGCAACCCGGACCTGTACCTGCTTCTGAAAACAGGAAGCCGCTATATCGATTTAAACAACAACAGGATCATAACAAAAGAAGAGATTGGAAAAGAGGAGATAGGAGATCCTCCCGGCTGTTATTATGCGGCACTGCCTAAAGAGATCCATACACGAAATAAACAGGCCATTAATCATCAAAGCGGCTTTCTGGAAGATTATGAAGGAAAAGGGGAAGGGGGACCGGGAACGGATACATTCGGCAACAGTAAAGCCTGGACCTTCAAGCTTGAGGATGCCAGGATTTTCGGCCGGCTGCAATACCATAACGAAAAAAGTTCATCACTGCAAAGCATGCCGCCAAACCTGGTAGTCACTGCCTATGATTTCGAGCCGGGCACTGAGCATGAGTTTTACGGGGCAGCCAACCTGCAGGAAAACGGAAATTTTTATTTACCCGTCTTCATGAAAGACGAGTCAAAACCCGGGGTCTCTTTTTCAATAAAAAATAAGCGGGATATATACCTGGATAAAGAGAACGGAACCTATAACAGCAGTGCTGATGGAAAATGGGTGAAGCTGCCCCGGTCATGGGAATCAAAAAAATATTGGGATTCCGAGAGAAAAGCCGGGATCAGGGAAAGCTGGAAGGGGCTTGATATTGGAAGCCCGGCAGAGCCCTGGACTTTTACCTATATTGAAGAAGCCCTTATTGAAATAACCGGTATCCCTGTCAATTTTGCCCCATCAATAGAAACCTGTCTCATACGGTATTCTTTTGTAAAGGAACCGGGGTCAACAGGAAATGAGGGAGTGCTGTTTATAAAAGACAGGGACGGAAAGCCCGTGCGCACAATGTGGCCCCTGGAATTGGAGCAGGGGAGCGAGGGAAGTTTCGAATGGGACGGGACCGATGATTCAGGGAACTATGCAGGCCCGGGACAATCTCCTTTTACCGTATTGCTGCAGCTGCAAAATCGCTCAAACGTAAAAGACGAGAAACAGACCGCCGTTGAGATTGAACAGCTGGATCTGAACGTACAGGGACTGGAGACCCATAAGGAGAAAAAGATCCTGCTCATGAATGACCCGGAGCGTGAAATAGAAGTAAGCGCCGTAGTACGGATTTTACAGTCCAACGGAACCGGGGCAGCTGTGGATATGGAAATCCCTGTGGAGTTTACGGTTATTGATCCTTCGTCAACAAATACGGCGCCTGCCGGATCGTACCGGTACGGATCAGGGGATATCTCACCCCGGTATCTTGGAAAAGAGAGTGACAGTGAATACTGGAGAGCCGGTACTGAAAAATATAAGACAGGTTATAAAACCGTGACAGAAGCGGGAAGCGGAAAAGCAGAGTGTTGTTTTTTGCCCTCAGGAGTGGGCGGGGATCAATATCGCATAAAAGCGGCAGTAGGGGAGCTCATTACTGCGGAGTCAGAGGAGTTTACTATATGGCGGTCCGTAAGCCTTGATCTGTACCAGGCTGCCGGGAAGAATCATATCAGCACAAACAGCAGTAATTCCGTACTCTCGGGAACCGGTTATTTCGACGAAACCTGTAATGTTCTCTATACCAGGGGAGCGGTAACAGACATACCCGGGACACATTCGGGAGTCTATATTGGGCTCTGGGATTTTAACACCGGGACATTCAGAGATTGGGATACCTGGAAGGCAAAACAGGCCGATGAAATACCTGCGGAAGGAGACTCAACCGCTGAAGTCCGGAAAAAGGCCCAAAAATGGGTTGAGCGGATAGCGGCTCAATTTTATGAAGCAATGGATCACTGGCCGGCAGAGGCGGGAATACCGCCGGGATCAATTATCGGGATAGATGATATCCATCCGAAATTTTCCGCGCACGCTCCGGACAGTGACGCGCTAACCGGCGAATGGGATTCCTACCCGGATCTGAAGATACGGGTTTTTGGCAATATCATACATCCCGACCAGCCCTGGGCCCGGGTTCAAACAATAACGCTTAAAGAAAGCAGGTATATACCGGCCGGTCTGAGTGGAGCGCGGATCAGGGCACTTCTGGCCCATGAGATCGCGCATCGAACAAAAGAACAGTTTGAGAGAACGTATTTTGCGCAGGGGAAAACCCCGGTCAAAGACCGTGATCATTCACCGGCAGCAGGGATTATGGATACAACAGCGTCGGGATCGGCCTTTAATAACCGAGAAAAACAGGTACTACGCGGAGAAAAATAATGACGGCAGCAAAGGGTGGAAAAAAAATAACTATTATCCCGGTACAGGATGAATTTATCGTGGGGGAGCCGGTCTCGGTAACGGTTATATACTCCAATGAGGGAAAAAAGGCAGTAAGCTTCAGGGACCCGGTTAAAACCTGGGAGGTAATGCTGTATATAGATTCCCTGGCTCCCGGAGGAACGGAAGAAGAGCTCGTAACGCAGCACCGGCTGCCATTTGGAAAAATAATAAAAAAAACCGGAGAATTTGGTTTAAGCTATGAAACAAGAGAAGAAGCGGAAACAATTACGCTGAAACCGGGAGCGGAGTACCGGTTTCAGTATGATATTTCCTATGAGGCGATATCGATCTTTGGGCCGGGCAGATACAGCCTGTATGTTGTGGATGAGAGTAAAAGCACGGCAATACGTTCAAACAAGGAGCTGGTACCGGTCTATTTTAAGAGAGAATCGGTCAATTTGCTGGTGGAAATGCTTACAAAAGAGGAAGCAGTATACGATACCGACAGTTTTAGCATCGGCTGGCTTAAAAAGATCCATCCCGCATTACTGGTAGAGCCCGGGGACCTGGCAGAGCAGGGAGCGGAATCGAGACAAAAACTCTCCCGGATCTTCAGATCCTGGTGGGACCGGAATAAAAATATCAAACAGGTTTTACAGGCAATCAGAAATATAAATAATGAAGGACATGGAAGTAAGGAGCAAGGGACAGGGGAAAAGGCACAAGGGGGAGTAAAATAAACTTTTTCCTTTCGACTTGCACCTTTTTCCTGTCTTTCCCCTGCCTTTTATTTAAATTAAATTGACAAAAAATTTGGTTGAATTATCTCTTAAAGTATAGTAAAATTAGGACACCAGTTCTGGTTTTAGCTCTTGCCCGGTAAAGATGAAAATAAAGAGGAATTTGTTATGAAAAAAAGATTGGTTTTTGTTATTATCTCACTATTGTTAGTATATTCAGGAGTTCTCCTTGCTCAGAATGGAGAAGAGTCCTCCTCCGCCTTTTACGAGTCCACAGTTAAAACGAGAATATCCGCAGTTATGGATTTTACCTATATTCAAAGACTGACAGATGATGACCAACTTAAAAACGCCGACATTCCGGGCTTTGTTGACTCGTCAAAGATGCAGCAGCTGGGATTTCCGGAGCGGGGATTTGACCTGAATTACGGTGAATTTGCCGTGGACGCCGGGATTGTACCGTATTTTAATTTTTTCTTTGATATGAAGCTTCTAACTTCGGTGGCAGATGACAATACTGTTGAATTCGGAGCGGAAGTTGAAGAGCTGTATGTAAAGACAATTGCCATTCCTTATGGATTCAGTTTTAAAATGGGCCGGTTTTTAAGCAGTTTTGGCGGGTCCAATGTTGATCATGCTCATAGCTGGGATTTTTATGAGCGGCCTCTTGCCTATAATGCCCTTTTTGGCAATCGCGGTCTTCTGGAAAACGGGATACAACTGGCCTGGAGGCTTCCGGTCTCGTTTATTATCACCCTTGGGTTGGAAGCCCTGGAAGGGGACAACGAGGTCAGTTTTGGTGCGGAAAAGATAGCGAATGCCGATGTAGACGGAACCAAGTATCCAAACCTGTTTGTGGGTTTTCTTGAATCCGATCTCAAACTGGGGAATGTTGATTTTTCCTGGGGCATCTCCATTGCCTATGGAAAGGTGAGGATAGACAACGGCGGCATCACGGCTGCCAGCGGAACTGCCATGGACGGTACTTCCATCCTGTTTGGAGCTGATTTGCACTTGAAATATCATTATGATTCATTTCGATATCTTGGCATCCAGAGTGAGTTTATATACCGGACAATGAGTGGAACAAAATATTATTCCAACGGTGCTTCTATTCTTAATACTGAGTATGAACGGGGGCAGGGCGGTTTTTATTTGAAACTGGTTGCGCGGCCCTTTGTTTACTGGCGATTGGGCCTCAGGGTTGGGGGCGTTTTTGGCGGAGAAACCATAGGAACAACTACGGTAGATGCACCGGGAAGTCTGCTCCGGCCATCGGCTATGATTGATTGCCTGCCAACGGATTTTTCACGGATACGGCTCCAGTATAACTATGATATGACACGATATGAAGATATCGGCGCTGCTCCGGCTGTCTCCTATTCGGGTAAAACAACTCATGAAATAATCCTTCAGTTTACCATGGCTGTAGGAGAGCACGGGGATAATTCCCGCTAAGAGTGCGGACCCCGCCGGGGGAAGGTAATCGGAGGCCCCGAGGGCCGGGTTATCGGTAATCGGTCAAGAACAACACCGGCTGGGCGGGGAAAAATACGTCAGAAACTTAATAGTGCGTCATATATAAGGTATATGAACCCGGAATGTAAACTATGCCCGGAGCAATGCCTCCGCAGAACGTTCGGAACTCGCTCCGCTCAGACAGCCTCACAACCCGCAGAGGCATCGCTCCGGGTATAGTTTACATTCCAATTGCGTTTTTCGGTATATTGAGACACGACCGACCCTGTATAGCGGGGTGCGACCCCTGCGAGGGGAAAAAATACGTCAGAAACAAAATAGTATTGCGAGCTGCATCTGGCCTGGAAGTAGTATGGGCTCTTTGG
>JAAENB010000514.1 GCA_024224995.1 bacterium
AGAAGCCAAACGACAAAATATAATCCGTAACGCTTTTATTGGCGGATTTATACTTATGGCCCTGCTTGTTTTACTGGAGTGGCGAAGTTTAACGCAAAGACGAAAAGCAAATAATCTACTGAGGGCCCAGGCTAAGGAATTGGAAACCCAGGCAGTGGAACTGAAAAACTCACGGCAAAAAGCAGAAGTCGCCAACCAGGCCAAGAGCGAATTCCTGGCCAATATGAGCCACGAAATCCGCACGCCGCTCAATGCTGTATTGGGTTTTTCAGAAATATTATCTCTCAAGGAAGAAGATATCAAGAAAAAAAGTTACCTGCGATCAATTCAATCCAGTGGAAAATCACTTTTAAGTCTGATAAATGATGTTCTTGATCTTTCCAAGATAGAAGCCGGAAAATTAGAATTACAGTATTCGGCTGTTTCCATAGAAAGCCTGTTCAATGAAATAAGCACCATCTTCAAGCTCAGGATCACCGGCAAAGGAATTGATTTTGAAGTACAGGTAGATCCCAATCTTCCGAAATCATTGCTTCTGGATGAAACAAGACTACGGCAGATGATTATAAACCTGA
>JAAENB010000515.1 GCA_024224995.1 bacterium
CCTTTAAGAAGGTTGAAAAAAAATAATCTCATTTATAATCCTTTAAATTATACTACTTCAGGACTATAATAGTTTTTTATATTCTTGCTGCTAAATAATACAATCAATAACCATGCTAAGGGAACTAAAAGAGTTAATACCGGAATTACTTGCACAAGAGTTTGGTTTGCTGAAAAGTCACGAAAAAAGATAGAAAGAGTCGATATAATCATTAAAGAGATAAATATCTTTGACAGCACCAAAGCCCATTTTCTTTTCATGTTAAGGAATACAATAATAATAATTAAACCGGCATGAATAGAAAAAATTAATAGAAATCTGATAATCAAGCCCATAGGTGAAGACTTATCCGGCAAAGCAAAAAAATTTAAACCTGAGAATAAAGTGATTGTAGAAAATATTGCCAGCAAAATACTAACAGCAATAACCGTTCCGGGTTTTTTCATAATGTTCCTCCATTTAAAAAATATATTAAAAACTAATTATTTGTTCTCATCCTCCGCCAGGGTAACCGCCCCCCGGCTAAGATCTCCGTAAACAAGCCCGTAAAGGCGTTGCACGCAACGTCTCTAAGAAAAAGCCCCGGCTAAGATCTCCATAAACAAGCCCGTAAAGGCGTTGCACGCAACGTCTCTAAAAAAGGCCCCGGCTAAGATCTCCATAAATTTCAGGAGTATGATTATCAATAAAACCATACCCTTTGTTCTCTTCCGGGAAGAGTCTGGCCCAGGCAGCAGCAACCGGATTATTTTCATAAACGGATATCACCCCGATATCCCCTTTTTGCCCCCAGTTACTAATGTACCTGGAAAGCAGGGGATCATCAATAATAGATACGGGTAATTTTTTTTCTGATTCATGAACATAAATAGCTTCGTAAAGCATTTCGCGAAGAAAGAAACAGTTTTCTTGATTTATGTTTATTATATCAATATGCATTTGGAATTAATACGCGGACTCCGGGATTAAGTTCTCATCAGTACTAAAATAATTTTTTATATTCTGACTTCTAAATAATGTAATTAATAACCAGACCAGGAAACTCAAAGGAATAGATGCTGGAATGAAGCCCCCTATGCCGCCCCCGGGTGAATCTTCTCTTAAAACAGAAGAAACAAAACTAACAGCAAGTAATAAAATTATTGAAGAGAAAAATATTTTTGACGCTATCAAAGCCCATTTTTTCCTCATATTAAGAAATATAATAATAACAATGCAAAAACAATGCATTATAACACCAAATAGAATTGTGGTAGTTGTGAAAGCAATTGAAGGCGGCTTCGGAAGTGTAAGTACACTTAAAGCTAGAAATAAAAATATTGCTGAAAATAGCGCTAAAGCAATTGTCGTAGCAATAATTGATCCTGGTTTTTTCATAATTTATCCTTTGTTTTAAATATAAATTTGGAGCGGTATATACAATACTGCTAATATCGCTCTGAAATTTCAACACTTTTTCAGCGTGCTTTTCCGGCAAAACACATTCCGTCCCGTCGGCCCAAACTAAATTTCTAAAAGACCTTGACGATTTTTTTAATAATAAAACATTGGTCCCATACGGAATTTATGTTTAAAGAGTTTAGAGGGAACAAGAATGAATGATAAAAAAATTATAATTGTAGGGGCCGGAGCAGCCGGAATCAGTACCGCGTATGAACTTAAAAAAAAGGGATATGAAAATATAACAGTACTGGAAAAAGACAAGCGCATTGGAGGGAAATGCCTCACTGTTGATATAGAGGAGAAAAATTACGAATTAGGCGCTGTTATAGTCGGTTCAACATATACGCATGTAAGAGAATATATAAAAGAAGCGGGAGTGGAGCTCATTGAAATGGGCAAAACCGCTTTTTATGAGGTTGAAAAAGGCAAGGGATTGACTACCTTCGGGAAATTAAAATTTTATCTAACTAATATGCTGCCTATGGCCGGACACATGCTATCGGAGTTGCGAACATATAAAAGGCAAGTAGGGTATGCGGGTATAAACAAAGAAGAACTTGGGATGTCTTTTGAGGAATGGTTGAATAAAAGAAATTTATCAAAGTTTTTTACCGTATTGGCATCCTGTTATGTAAGCTGGGGATATGGTTTTTTTGAAGAGGTAGCGGCAGCGTATGTAGTAAAATTGCTGCATCATGAGCGGGTAAACAGAACCTTTGTTAAAAAGCCCTTCAGCAGAGCTAAAACCCATGTAATCGCGGAAGGGTACCAGGGACTGCTCGAAACAATGGCAAAAAAAGCAAATATTGATGTTCAACTTGATGTTGATATTAAGAGCATTAAAAGAAATAAAACCGTTAAACTTAAAACAAATAAAGGGAACCTTGAGTGTGATACATTAATAGTAGCATGCCCGCCTAATAATTTAAAAGGTATCCTGGATGAAAAACCCATTGAAGATGAACTGATAAATAAAATTAAAAATGTGGACTTTCGAACATTCGCTTGCAAAGTGGATAATCTCGATATTCCTGAGTTTATTTTCTGTATCGATAATCTTCGCGCCAATAAAGCCGGTCACTCCGTAGCAATCTATAAAAGATGGGACGATAGTAATATTGTTACTTTTGGGAATATAAACGTGAATGAGAGTACGGAAGCGCTTTTGGAAAAGCTCAAGGAAGATGTTCATAACCTTGGCGGCTCAATAACGGAAGTCGTGGAACATGTCCAATGGGAGTATTTTCCTCATGTAGAACCATCAGAAATAAAAACCGGTTATTACGATAAACTGGAAACTCTGCAAGGGGAAAATAGCACATATTATTCAGGTGAATTTCTCGCGTTTAGCGCGGTTGAATATATTGCGGAATATTCAAAAGAATTAGTAAATAAACATTTCTAAATGGTTTTAATTCCGGCAGGGGAGGGTAATCGGAGGCCCTCCGGGCCGGGTAACCGGTAATCGGAAAAACCGCCTTAACGGCAAAAAACCTCGAACCCTTCTCTTTTCCATAATTCCTTGACAATTCCCCAATAATTGCTACAATAACTTAAATAAAAAAATTAAAACAGGGATAATCCCCCAAAGAAGGGCATAAAAGAGCCTTTATTTGCGGTAAAATCCTGAAAATTAGCGGAAAAAACAATATTATTTATATTCTATAAGGAAGAAAATAAAAAAAATGGCATTATACAGCAAAAAATACAAAAGCGTCGAAATGCAGAACACCAAGGATCCCAATGCTCCGCGTGACGCAGACGCCCACAGCCATATGATCCGTACCTACAAGATCGATGAGGCGCAAACTCATGAATTATCCCTTGGCCTTACGGATTTCCTGGCCCCCAGAGCCTGGGCAGGCCCCTTTTTTATGACCCTTATGATAGCCGGTTTTGTCCTGGCCCTGGTTTACGGCCTTATGGCTGCGGGCGGGAAGATAAATTTGGGCAGGGAAACCTGGGGAACTGCGGAAAAAGCCTTTATCATCGCGGCAGGTGTGGTATACCTGTTAATATGGATGGCACTGACAGTCCGGAGACATATAAAGCGGGCAAAAGAAGAGCTCGTAATAAAAGAGCGGGGAAAGGCCCTCTGGACGCTCATAGACGAAAAAAAATGGGACAGCTTTGTAAAGCTCACGCAATTAAAGCAGCGCAAAGAAACCCTGGACGAATACAACGAACGCCAGCAGGACGCGGCAGCGGAAGACGCGGAGAAAAAAGGGAAGATGTTGTCGTAAAGCAAGGTAATCGGAGGCCCGGTTATCGGGTTATCGGTTAAGAAAAAGGCGGACCCGTAGAGGGATTGTGTTCGTCGGTAAAAGAGCCCCCGAGGGGCGACGTCATGTAGCTCGGGGTTTTAACCCCGTGGAACAGAACGGACCCCGGATAAAATCTCCGGGGAACCATCGGTCCATTCTCATAACGTGGGGTGCGGCCCCTGCGAGGGGTGCGGCCCCTCTGTATGAGGAACAAGCCCCGGATTTTATCTCCGTGGGCAGAACGGAACCATTTCCCAAAATCTTCTACCCCCTCGGGGGGCCAGGGGGGGATGGTGCCCCCTCTGGGGGTTAGGGGGCAATCATAGCAGGAAGCCCCTGGTTAAACGTTAAACTTTTTAAAAGGAAGAAAGCAATGGGTACAAATTCCTATGTAAAGCCGTTAAAGGCATTCGATCCAAAGAAGAACCTCCTGGTGAATGAGGGTTTTAAGCTGAGCAATCTTCATACGGATAATGACCCGTTTGGTGACCTGGAAGAAGACTATATGACCGAAGCCGGGGACGATATTGGCAAGGAATTTTGCAGCATGAAGACCGGAAGCGCCATTAAGGCCGGAGTGGTGCCTGTGGAGAACGCGCATGGGAAGACAATATTTTTAACGGGAAATAAAGCGGGAGAGGTGTACCTGCTGCAGCTGGAAAATAATGAGCTGAAAAAGATCATGAGTACCAGGATCAGCGGAAGTATAATACGGACGCCGGCCTATGCCGATGGCGTGATCTATTGCACAACCAGGGAAGGAAATATATTTGCCCTCAAAACCGGACTGGAAGACAAACAGACCGATATACGAAGGGGCATCAAGCCCAAAGTATTGTGGAAACACCAGATGAAAAAAGGCATACTTACACAGCCCGTGGCAACAGGAAGGATCCTGATCATCGCGAGCCTGGGAGGGATCTTCGGGTATGAAGCGTATTATAAAAATGAAACCGATAAAGCAATAGGACGGCCCCTGTGGGCGCGAAGTATCAACGGAGTGGTCTCAACGCCGCGGATCGATTCCGGGATAATATATATCGGGTCAGAGGACAAGCATGTCTATGCCTTTGATTACGGCGGAAGCAAAGTGAACCTGGTCTGGTCATCGGCAGTGAGTGCCCAGGTGCGGGCACAGCCCTGTCTTACGCAAAAAGATAATGGGGTTATGGTGCCAACCCTTGACGGGTTTGTCTATTGGCTCGACAGGAAAACCGGAAAATCGCGATGGTGGTTTATTGTAAAGTCAGCGGTCTACAGCAGCATTGTCTCGACAATAATCGGCGGTAAGGAGTATTTTTACTTCGGCGCCGACAACGGAACCTTTTACTGTATAAACGATGCCGGTAAAAAGGTCTGGGAGTTTAAAACAAACGCGCGCATACGGGCCGAAGCCGTAATACAAAAAGACCGCATATATTTTGGATCGGAAGATAACAACCTCTACGCCCTGGACGTAAAAACCGGCAAAGAGGTTTTTAAATATTCAACAGACGGAAACATAAACAGCGCGCCCCTGGTAATGGACGACCTGGTCTTTTTCGGCTCATCCGACAGTTTTGTCCACGGGGTTCATTTGTAGTTTGAGCCCCCCACCCCCTCGCAGGGGTCGCACCCCCTCGCAGGGGTCGCACCCCTCCGGGGGTTGGGGGGGTAGGGGCAGGAAACAAACAAAGGAGAAGACACAATGATAAGATGGATCAAATTATTTAACGAGATCAACCCATTTAATCATTTTGATATGCGGGCAGTTGAAATGGAAAAAGACCTGGAGTTTTTGCAATTGGTCGTAGTAATGCTGGCCCTGGTCACGGTAATACTCATAGTGGTAGTCTTTCTTCAAATGCTCAAGCAGAATAAACTGAGAGAGGCAGCAGCAGGGACCGGGGATGAAAAACCGGAAAAGAAACCGGCAAAGAAGGGAAAAGCCCGGGCAAAGGATCAGACCCCCCTGCCCGTAGGCGTGAAAATAGCCCCCAAAGAACTCCCCGACCCCGGGCTCATATTCAAGTTTTCCCTGGCAAATGAGAAAACCAAAGAGAAACTCATAACCGTAGGGCAAATAGAAGGAAACATCAAAACCTATTCAACGGAAATTATGGACGATCACCTGAGTATTTTTATACGGATACTGGATAACCAGCGGGAACGGGACATATACGATCTGCCCGATAAAATAGTAGAAGAATATATGCTCGACCTGAGACGAGACGGCAAAGCCCTGATCTATCATCAGGGCATGGAAAATTATAAAGAGATGGAATCGCGGAAGCGGATTTATTTAAAGCAGGAAGCGGAAGAAACAGAAGATGTTACCTTTCAGTCTCTGGACGCGAAGTCGCCAATACGGATACGGCTGGGAGACCGCTTAAACCAGGACGGGAAATTCGTGAGCGGGTATTTTGAGTTTCATTTATTTACCCAGGACTATACAGTACAAACTAAAGCGGGAATACCAAAGATCGAAAAGAATTTTTTGGTGCGATTATATAAAATATATCCCGGCTATGACACAGGCTCACCAACGGAAGAGGGACTTTATCCGATGGTAGATCCATATACAACAGGATGAGAATATGGGACGAGACGATCTGCATTCATCAATACAGCGAATAATAAGCGACGAAAAACCAACCGTAAGAAAGTCGCTGGTCATCGGCGTGGGCGGCTCCGGCATGAAAGGAGCCCTTGCGGCAAAACGGTGGATAGAAAGCAACATCCCCACGGAAGGGCACCGCTATATGCGCTGGATTGGAATAGACACCACCGATATAGAGACCAGCATCGAAGGAAAGGGCGGCAAGTACCGCTTTCCATCGGACCAGTTCTTTCAGGAAGAGAAACGCATGCTCTATCTCTCATCACCAACACCCGCAGCCCTGTCCATGGAATTCTTAAGAGATAAATACAAGAACGATAAATGTTTTCACTGGCTCCCCAATCCCGACGTGTTCGACATATCCACCAGGCCGGGCCAGGGCGCGAACCAGACCAGGCCCCTGGGACGAATAGCCTTTATTTTTAATGAGAAAAAGATCCGGGAATGTCTCATCAAGGAGCGGGACCGTCTCGCGGATCTTACGGATGAGCCAAAATATTTTCAGCTCATGGATGTAAAAGAAGGGGAAAATAAAAAAGACGAAAATTTAGTATTTCAATTAAAACGGGGCGTAAATAAATATTACTTCAGCGAAAAGATACCGCCGGAACATGTAATCGCTTCGATCGAACCGGATAAATTAGCCCGGTCCGTACTCTGCCCCCATATCGACGGTAAAATAGATATCGACCAGTTTCCAAAGGATGAAAAGGGGCATTACTTTGAAGTAACGGGGTCTAAATTCGAAGGAAAGAGTTTTTCTTTTAAAACACGGCACTTCAAACGCAAAGGCCAGATATCTATCTTTATAACCTGTTCCATTGTAGGAGGAACAGGAAACGGGATGATACTGGATCTCGCGGCAACCATAAAAGATATATTTAAGGACTACTGGCCCTCTCCCAGGATCTATTGTATGCTGGTACTGCCGTCGGCATTTAAGCGCGTGGTATATAATAAGAACGCCAGGGGAAATGCTTACGCCGCGCTCAAAGAAATCGATTATTTCATGAGCGGGAATACGTTCCGGGCGGAATACCCTTCAGGAAGGGTGGTGGAGATCCCGGACCGGATATTTGATGATGGAATGTTGTATTTATTGGATGTGGAAAATATGGCAGGAAACTCCCTTCAGGGACGGGACCAGGTCCAGGAACTTACGGGGCAGTTTTTGGCCACGTTCATCGCCTCAACTGTGGGAGGGGCCATAGAAGAGCGAATGGTAAATGATTCAACCAGGGCATCGGTATACCTGCCTAAAGATGAGGCATCAAAAAGAAAGGCGTCATATAATTCATTCGGCATATCCCGGGTTATATACCCGGTTCCCTTGCTCAAAGAAGTGGGGTACAAAATTACCGCCGTAAAGATGATAGAAGCCTTTTTAAAACCCGTAAACGGCAGACTCCTCCTGGAAACTATGGGCGATATAAACCGTGGATTGGTACGCGCGCTCAGGCTTAATTGCCGCCTTATCTTTGACCGGATGTATCCCGACTATAAAATGGATACGGAAGTGGAATTCCGGTCCTATAAGAAGAAAATGGATACAGCCTTAGGCAAGAAGGATAAGAGAAGCGTGGTCATGGTTATGGAAAACATACTCCGGGACTATGGCAAAGAAGAGCTGGAAAAGATAAAGAAGAACCTGTTAGCCAGGATGGAACGGCGCTCCCGCCTGGAACTGGAAAAGATGCGGACCGTATTAATCGGTGAGATCCATAAATATATTAAAGATCCGAACAAGGGATTTTTATTCGCCGAAGCCGTAATAGACCTGCTGCTGAATAAGCTGGAATTATACGAGAAAAAGTATTATAAAGAACGGGTAGCACTGGCCAGGCATTCTACCGGGGAAATGGAAAAACTGGTGGAGCACATAGAAGAGGCCGGAGTCGGCGACAAAGGCCCGGCAGAGGCAATACTGGAAATGGCCGATTTTAACTTTAGCCAGCTGGTCTTTGAAGCAATGCTCCATTCGGCAGAGCTCTTTGCCAGGGAATTCAAAGCCATGCTCTATAACCTGAAAAACGCCGAAGTTAATATGCTGCAAGACAAAGTAACCGCGCTTCTGGAGTCCTTAAAACAGGGCGTAGAGACCGACAAGTTTGAGCTCCTGCATAAAAAGAATCCCCTTTTCTTTTACCTGGTAAATGGAAAGGAAGTCGAGGCCTTTCTTAAGAAATATTTTTATTCCCGGCTTTCAATAGAAGACCTGTGCAATGATATCGACTTTGTACGCATGGACCGGGAAGACGACCGGCGCCAGCTGATTGAGACTTTTTTAATCTCACAAGAAGGGCTTGAGTTCCTGGAAAAAAGTACCGAAGAGATCAATGAACTCATCGAAGACCGGTACGGCAATATCCTGGAAAAGAACCAGGAAGAGATAAAGAGTATTTTGTACGGAGAAGAGGAAAGCCTGGAAGACGGACTTAACCTCAGTGAAAACAGTATCCTTAAAATTGATATCGAAAAGATAAAAAAGAAGCTCTTTAAAGTAATCTATACCCGCTTTGAAGGATTTAACTTCGACAATATCTCAATAAAGCAAATTCTTGATGATAAAAAAATACCCGTAAGTAAATTGCTGGAACGGCTCGATGGTTTTTCACGGCCCTATATCAATGTCAATCCTACGGGCTTAAGCGGCATGGAGTATTACCGGACCGTAACAAACTTCAAGCTCGATACCTACGAAACCGGGGACGAGCCCAAAGAAAGCGAGCCCAATGACCTGCCTTCACGGATGGATCATTATAAAAAACGGGAAACCGCAATGCCCAACATCAGTGTGGAGACCTTTGAAGTGCCAAACCTGTGCAAGCCCTATGAAATGATTTCTATCGGCATACTTCTTGGCTTTCCCATATTTAAAATAAATTCTTTGGAAGATTCGGCCCGGGATTATCATACCCTGGTGGAGGAAAAGAGTCATCCGCTGCATTGTTTTAATCATCCAACATTCGACGCGAAATATTTCCCCGATCCTTTTCGATTAACCAATTATTTAAATCCCGCGCGGCTCTGGTCCGGGCTCTTAATAATGAAGATCGTGGTAAAGGACGGAGATAAGTATAAATTCGGAGAAAGCCTCAAGAAACCCCTGAAAGATATAGAAGCACGTGAAAACTATAAAAAAGTGATTATTGACGCGGAATTTAATATTATGGCAGAGGGAGGCTATGAACAGGCTCCCCTGGATATAATAGTGGATGCCATAAATAAGCTGGGAATGCTGGCTAAAAATCCCGGAACCGGCAAGCTCCAGTTCCGGAGAGAATATTCCCTGGTAATCAGGGACATTATGGACGGAGACGGAACTGCCGACCGTGCCAGGGAACAGAAACTGACGAAAGACAGGTATATAGAAAAGTTTGTCAAAGCACCGGAGTTTGCCGATCTTGGAGAACTGGTGTTTCTTCTTGAGAACGAGATCAATATCAGGGAATTTCTCATATTGAATATTAAGGAAACAATAACACGCACAAAAGAGCCCGTAAGCGCGGGGGCAAGCGTTCGTCTGCCAAAATGGAAAATAGACAAGGTAGAGCTGCCAACCTTCAAAGATAAATACGAATTCTATGACTACTTTGAAAGAAGAGGCAGCCTTGAGTGGCAGAACCTTCTCAAGGAAGAGCTGGTACGGAAACTGGATGCCTATGTTTCTTCGTCACGGTTCAGGCTCGAAAGCGATCCAACACTTCAGGACCGGAGAAAAACAGGCCTGTTCCTGGAAACCCTGGATCAGAAAATGCCGGAAATAGTGCTCTGGGAAGTAAAGGTTATGAACAAGATTGTAAAATAAACCGTTAGTGAAAAAATGAAAAATGAAAGTCCAATCTAAATTTAGTTTGCTGCTGCTTGTCATTCTTTTGATTTTTGCTGTTTTCATGATAGTGGCGAATTCCATTCTGGATGAACAGCGTACTATTTTTAGAGAATATTACTCTCATCAAAACACCGTCTCCATAAATTCTATCCTGGATTTAAGGAAAAATTCTTTAATCGCAACGGCAAATGATTATACCCGCTGGGATGACATGTTCCGCTTTGTCAATAGACAGGATCGAGCCTGGGCTAAAAATAATATTGACTCGTTAATAAAGGACTTTGGCGCAAGCGCTGTATTGATTTATAATCTTAAATTGGATAAAATTTACTCAGTATTTAATCCTTCAAAAAAAATACGAAAAGATTTTTCTGTTCCAATGAGAAAAATTCTACCGTTATTAAAAAAAAAATCCCTGGTTCATTATTTTAGCTGTTCGAAGGATTCTCTCCTTGAAATAACAGCAGTGAAAATTAACCCATCCCTGGATGTGGAACGAACGAATTCTAATGGTTATTTTGTAATGACGAGATTATGGGATCCATCGTATATAAAAGAATTGGAAAAGATAACTCATCATACGGTAATTCTTCATAAAAAAAACAAGTTTAAAAGAGATCAAAAACCGGCTGGAAAAAAAAACAGCAATGAAATTGTAATATCAAAGATGCTGCGGAACCTGGAAGGAAAAGAGATTGCTTGTTTGGATTTTGTAGCGGAAAACCCCGAAATGGAAAAGCTTATTAAGTTATCGTACCGGATCAATGTTGGTATTATTGTTCTTATGGTAATAATTGTGCTGATATTTATCTATGCGGCACGAAGATGGATGAAGCGGCCTTTTGAGATCCTGTCAAGAAGTTTAAGCAGGGAGGAAACAGAAGAACTTGGGATCTTAAAACATACAAAGGACGAGTTTCGCAATATTGCTGAATTAATCCGGAATTCACTTGAGAACAAAAAAAGACTTGAGCAGGTAATGAAAACCGCGGAACTGGATATGGAAATGGCAGTCAATGTTCAAAGGAATTTTTTGCCGCGGGAAGCTCCGCAAACAGATGAGTGGGACGTGGCGTATTACTTTAAACCAATGTCGCAAGTCTCGGGCGATTTTTATGATTTTTATATGATTGATAATAATTTTGCAGGGCTTGGCTTGTTTGACGTGTCGGGCCACGGGATCGCTTCTGCTCTTGTAGCAATGATCGCTAAATCTATTTTATTTAACTGCTTTACAAAGGGATATGCAGGAGCTTTGAACGAAGTGATGGAACAGGCAAACAGAAATTTGCAGCAAGAAATAAGATATGTCGATAACTATTTAACCGGGGTACTCTTACGTTTTTCAAAAAACGAGGTGGAGTATGTCAATGCCGGGCATCCGGATATTTTTCTTAAAACAAAAGACGGAGCTTCCCGGGTCCGAAATGAAAAAGATGTGCCAATTTCCGGTTTTTTTCTGGGAGTAGAAAGTCTTAATATTCCTTACGAGGCATTCTCTTTCACCGTAGAACAGGGAGATTATATTTTATTATATACCGATTGCCTGCCGGAGTCTAAAAATACGGACAAGAAATTGTATGGGGCAAGAAGGATCAGGGAATCGTTTGCCCGGGCACCTGCCGGAACCGCAAATGAAGTACTCAGTTTTATCCTGGGAGATCTTTACACCTTTCTGGAAGGCCGCCGGGACTTCTCCGACGATTTAACTGTTCTTGTCCTGAAGAAGCTTTAACCTTCTCTTAGAGGGGCTGTTCCCGAACAGTCACTTCTTTACCCTGGAACACAATAGCCAGTTTTTTATATTTTTTAATTCCCAGGGCGGTGAGCTCGCTATCGTATCTTTTTTCTTCAATTTGTTTAAAAGCCCTTTCCAGAGCTTTATCCACGGTCTCTTTTTCGAAGACTCCGATTTTTTTAAATTCAATGATAAAGCCTAGCCTGTTTTTATCTTCAGGAATGATCATAATATCATACCTGCCAAAACCGGATTCCCTGTTGCTTTTAACTTCATAATGATCAGACAGCCAAACAAAAAGACCAATAATAAAAGATTGATATACTTTTTCAGGTTCGTTGCCAAAGTCATGATAACTGAAGATGTTAATAACCAGTTCTTTGAGCATAAGTTCGAAAAGCCGGATGTCGCCTTCGGTTAAGGCATTCAGCATAATTTCAATTTTTTTATTTTCAATTTTGTCGGTAAAATAGGATTCAATAATTCCTGCATAAATACAAGATACTTCTTCGTTTGGAATTGATAAACTATAAACACGCTTCTTTTTTACTATTTTTACTCCATCCTGTTTTAAATACCCGCCAAAGAGAAGAAACCCCCAGAGTAGATCTTCTTTTTTCTCAATATCAGTAAAAACAATATTTTCATCAATGGGTTTTTCTATACTTTCACCCCGAACCAGGAAGTCCATCTCTTCTTTTAATTCTTTGCCGCTGTTTGAAAGAAGAGTTTCAATGATCTTATTATCTGAAGTGTTGGCCCAATAGGGTTTGAATTCTCCTGATTTACTGCTTATCAAACTGATAATTGACCACGGATTATAAACGGTTTCCTTTCCGAAATTATAACCGTTATACCATTCTTTTACATCTTCGTATTTCTTTGAAAAGTTAAAAACCTTGAGCATGGCTTTGAGTTCGGTTTCAGTAAAACCGAATTTATCCGAAAATTCTTCCGAAAGCAGGGTAAATGCCCCGAGGTTATTTAACCCGGAAAATATTGATTCTCTGGCAACCCTCATAATTCCTGTAATAACCGATTTTTCCAGAGAAGAGTTATCTTTAAGACCCGAACCAAGAAATCCACAGATAAAATCCACAATCTCATCATAGTAATTATTTACATAACCCGATTGAACCGGAGTATCATATTCATCAATAAGGATTATTACTTTATTCTTATGATATTTTTCCAGGACTCGAGAAAGGAATGCCAGGGATTGTAAATAGTCTCCTTTTTCTGCTTCATGATTGAGTGTCTTCTCAAAAAGATTTTTTTCCCTCAGGCTCAGCGTTTCCCCGGACAGGAGATAATCATGCCTTTCATATTCATCGGCGATTATTTTTTTTAGCAGGTAGTAACAGTCTTCCCACTTTGGGGTTTTTATATCTTTAAACGTAAGAAATACAACAGGGTGTTTCCCCTGTTTTGACGTATACTCCTCCGGCTCTTGCAGGATTTTGAGCTCATCAAAAAGATATTTATTCGACTCAGCCGTTTTTTCAAAAAAATACCTGAGCATGGAAAGATTGATGGTCTTCCCAAATCTCCGGGGTCTTGGAAGAAGAATAACCTCAGCAGGATTATCGAGCACTTCTTTAATAAAAAGTGATTTATCTATAAAATAATAATCATTTTCGATTATTTTTTTAAAGTCAGAAATTCCAACAGGTAACTTTTTCATTTTTTTTCCAGAAAGGCTAAAATATTTCAGGACTATTAATAGCAAATATACTCTGTAAATCAACCAAAAAACGTCCCTCAAAGAAGTGCTTGATTTTATATTGTATGAGATTAAAAATGAGTTATCTGAAAAAGAAGGAGTTAAAATATGAATAATCAGAAAAATAATCAGAAATTATTGAAGTTTTCCGCCAAAATCGTCATTATTATGATGCTGTTGGTAATAGCAATAAATAGAGCAGAAGCCGAAGATATTCCGGGCATGCCCGATCCCACGGTTTTTTATTTACCCGTAGGGATCAACCTGGGGTCCAGCGGATCAATCTTTGACGGAGGAGATCGCTCTTTTCATGTCGGAGGAGAGCTCAGTACAGCCTGGTTCAGCCAGATGAGCTATTTCTGGTATGGCGCTTACACCGATTTCCTGTATTTGCCCGAAGTAAGTGAATACCGCTACTCCATAGGGCCTGAAGCCGGGTATAAACTGTTCGGTTTTGATTGCGGGTATCATGGAGTGGTATCAAATTCAAAATACTATCATGGAGTTGTGGCACGAGTCCTCGTAACAGCCCCTTTTGTACACCCCTACTTCAGGTTTGGATACGTCTTTAACCAGACCTGGTACGCAGAATTTGGAGTCCTGGTAAAATATCCTTTTAATATGTCGGGCGGAGACGACGAAGAAGACTTTACCGGGGAAGAATTCGACGATGATGAAGACGGCGGAGAAAGCGATGATGAAGAGATCGAGATCGATGAAGAGGCAGAGAGATCCGGCGAGTAAGATAATCTGCGCGAATATGTAATGTTGATAATTGTGGATAACTTGACAAAAAGCAGGTAGTTATCCACAAATTATTAATAATTTGTGGATAACTTGTTGTCTTGAGTACTGTTTTTGCCGCTTCAGTGTGCATTTATTGTGAATAATTGCCATTTATATCATTTATATCATTTATACCATCTATACAGAGGAGAATAGAGAAATATGAAATACTTAATAGTCGGATCAGGAGGACGGGAGCATACAATCGCATGGAGACTGCTCCGGGACGGAAGCGCGGATGAAGTGTATGTAGCACCGGGGAACGGAGGAATTGAAGACGCTTACCGGGTGGATATAGGAGTAGATGATTTCGAAGGAGTAGCCGCTTTCTGTAAAGAAAAGGACATCGACAGGGTCGTAGTGGGACCGGAAGCCCCCCTGGCAGGAGGAATGGTCGATTTCCTCGAAGAAAAGGGAATTCCCGCTTTTGGGCCGTCAAAAAAAGCAGCCATGCTCGAAGGAAGCAAGTTGTTTGCCAAAATGATCATGGAAAAGAATAATATTCCCACAGCCGGGCATGAGGATTTTACAGGAAAAGCAGGGCTGCTTGAATACGTCCAAAAAATCGAAAAATATCCCATAGTATTAAAGCTGGATGGCCTTGCGGCAGGAAAAGGGGTAGGGATTCCTGAAAGCAAGGAAGAAGCAATAAGTTTTATAAAAGAAAATGTAAAAGATGATACAAAAGTCTTTGTGGAAGATTTTATTGAGGGCGAAGAGGCTTCAATCCTGGGCATTTGCGACGGAAAGAGCGTAGTTACTTTTGTGGCATCCCAGGACCATAAGAGGATCTTTGAGGGCGACAAAGGGCCCAATACCGGCGGAATGGGAGCCTACGCGCCGGCACCGGTAATGACCGAAGAACGCTTAAAGCGGATCCATAACGAGGTAATGCAGCCAACCATAGACGGAATGCAAAAAGAAGGTATTCCCTTTAAAGGGATCTTATACGCGGGAATAATCGTCAGCGGAGATGATATCCAGGTATTGGAATTTAATGTCCGTTTTGGAGATCCCGAGGCCCAGGTAGTGCTGCCCCTGCTGGAAGGAAAACTGGGAGATTATTTTGAAGCGTCAATTAACGGAACCCTTGCGGGAATGGATATATCGTTCAAAAAACAGCATGCCATAACCGTAGTCATGTCATCAGGCGGATATCCCGGTTCCTATGAAAAAGGAAAAGAGATCACCGGGATAAACACGGTCAGTGATGATATAATAGTCTTTCACGCGGGCACAAGATCCGAAGGAGGAAAGATATATACCAATGGCGGACGGGTTCTTAATGTAACAGCTCTGGGAGATTCCCTGGAACAGGCAAAAGAGAAAGTATATAACGAAATAGAAAAGATCCAATTTGAAGGAGCTTTTTACCGGAAAGATATTGCTCATCGAGCATTGTAAGAGATATATAAAAATAAAAAGCGAAATCATATGATTTCGCTTTTTCTTTTTTTCAGTTTAATGTCTGGTTCGTTTACTTTGTGTAGCAGTTAACAACTTCACCCACATACATTCGATGAACACCGCCGGTTTTGTAGTGATCCTTAATAGCGGGATCGAGAAAATTGTCGGAATCGAGATCCTGGAAATACATTTTTTTGCATTCAATGATCAGCCGGGATTCTTCAAAGGCAATGGCGCCTTCTGCTGTTTCAATAGGGGTAATCCCGGTTTCTTCCACTTTATCGACATCTCTGCCCGAATTGGTACCACAGTAATTGAGTACCCGTTTGTCGCTGTTATCAAAAAAAGAAAGAGTAAAAATTTCAGATCTTTCAAGGAATTCATAGGTATATCTTTCGGGTCGAACGAAAATATAACACACCTTTGTGTGCCACAGCACCCCGGCTCCACCCCAGGCCGCTGTCATTGTATTAAAAGACTTTTTATTTCCGGCTGTAATTAACATCCAATCTCTGCCAATAATTTTGAAAAAACTATCAGTGATTTCTTCCGGTTGGATTATTGAGAAATCTTCCATATATCCTCCAATGATATCAAAATGGGGGTGCCATTTTAACAATAACACCCCCAGGAAAAGCAAAATCAATATTTCGATTGTTGCGAAAAAAAGCAACCCGTATTTTACTGTTAAAATTTTTTTTTCCATACAGACCGGGAGTTATACCGGTTTTTTAATAAAGCGATATCACCCTTAATTTTTTTAACAGGCAGCCCGGGATTGTTAATAAAAATTAGAATCTTTTATTCCCGTTGTTGAACGGTTAATCGACCTTGTTTACCTGAACGGATTCCATGCCGCTTGAAGGGTTAGCTGTAACAGTGAGAAAGTGGCGTCCAATCCCATCAAAGCGCTCCGGAATCGCTCCGCCTCCACCGGAGATATAAGCCTTGATCCCGGCGTTGGTAAATTCGTATAAAGAGTGGATGTGCCCGTAGAATGTCGCGTCTACCCTGCCCTCTGCCAGGATGGCTAAGAGCTTATACGCTTCATTCCTGCTCCGGAACGAACCATTGCGAATGCCAAAAGGGTCAAGCGGGGGAATGTGAGTAAAAAAGAAATGGGTTTTGTTGATATTATTATCGACCCAGCTGTCTAACCAGCCGTATACCAGGGGGTCGAGATAGGCAGTGCTGGAGTCAACCATGGTGAACTCCACTCCTTTAAAGGAAAAATGAAAACTCCTTCTTCCTATCAGCTCAAACCAGTCACTAACGTCGCCGCCCAGGTCATGGTTTCCGGGAGAGAAATAGACCGGGATATTTAAGAGACTTGTTTTCTCAACAAAGGCTTGCAGCTCTTCCCTGGAGCCTGTTGACGTAAGGTCGCCGGGGAAGCAGACAAACCGGGCGGAAGTCTCGTTGATCTTTGTGTAGATTTCACCAACTTCGTCAAAAGCTCTCTGAACATCGGCCATCATTGCGAAGGTAAAGCTCTCTTCGACATCGTAGTTCGTCGGGTCGAAGGTTAAGGTGTATGCTTGTTGGCTGTCAGCAGTGAAAGATAGGGAGTACTCTTTGCCTGTAGTGGGTGTTTGAACAACACTGCTCATACCGGTCTGGCTGCTTCGTAGTTCCGTATCGGGCATGGCGTTTTTTATGATGATATTCCATTCCGTAACCGAAGAGCCCGTAAGATCAAGGGAAACAGTCACAACCGGAGCCTGTGCCCAAAAGGTAATATTCCCGGAACTGAGCTCCTGGATTGTCGCCAGCCCGTCACCGGAACTGATTATCGCCCCGGCCACTTCCCCTTTTCCCACCAGAAGGTCCATTTCCGCCCCTTCCTGCGAGGGGCGGATGCAGGAACTCAGGAGGAGGATTGATAATAAAAGCGTTGCTGCTAAACGAATATTCATGATTATATCCAGTCTCTTAATTCCTTTTATATAAAAAAACGATGCCAACAACCATACTCATAATAAAAAGTCCCATGGTGGCAAAAGGCCCCTGGAAAAGAGATGAGCTTTTTATCTCTTTTGTCTCTTTCATGTTTTTCATTTGTTTCTCAAGAGTATCGATGCGATTCAGTAAAACCTGGCTGCTCTGAGCAATTGAAGAACCCGGCTTTCCATGGGACAATGATGCCATTTTCTTTTGCAGCACCCTGTTCTCCAATGCAAGCTTTTCGTTGCTTGTTTTTAGCTCTTTTACGGCATTTATGAGGACTATTGCGATCCTGTCGTAGTTCAAAGAATAATTTCCTTCTTCGCCCGATACAATCTCAGGAATTACTTTTTTTACATCCTGGGCAATCAGTCCTAATTGAACGGTTCCTGTCACATCTTTCTTGAGTATGTATGATACCGGCTTCAACTGCATTATTTGAGTTAGACCATAGTGATCAAGCGGCCGAATACTGTGTTTTAACGTACGGTCAGAATTTGAGGGAAAGTTCGCCGCAGTGACACTTCCTCTATGATATGCATTGCCATTGGCGATAAATTCATGCGCCATTGTGCTCGGGTTCTGACAATCTCCGGTCAGGCATGAACCCCCGAAAATTCGGAAAGATTCATTACCGTTGTCATTAATATAAAGATCAAGTGTATTTTCGTCGGCACTATGTTGTGTTCTTACGATATAAAAATCATCAGTATCGGCACCCCCATCAAGGTTCCTGAAATTGATCCTGTTTGCGCTGATGCCGCTTTCTCCACGCACTTCAAGAGATGCATTTGGGCTGTCAGTACCAATTCCAACTCTATTTCCGTTATTCCAATACATATCGCCGTTTGTATTCATAAGCCATAAAGAATCAGCCCATTCTTGAAGGGTGGTAACTCTTTGATCAAGACTGAGACCTTGAAATTCACCGTCCATTTCTTTGAGGCTGTCGATTTCA
>JAAENB010000516.1 GCA_024224995.1 bacterium
CGTTGCTCAAACAGTCCTCACAACCCAAAGAGTCCATACTACTTCAAGGCCGGACGAAGATTGCAATACTATTAAGTTTCTGGCGTATTTTTTTCCAGCTACACTGGGTCGGTCGTGTCTTAATATACCGAAAAACGTAATTCGGAATGTAACCTATGCCGGGAGCGATGCCTCTGCGGAATGTGAGGCTGTTTGAGCGAAGTGAGTTCCGAACGTTCCGCAGAGGTATTGCTCCCGGCATAGGTTACATTCCGGGTTCATATACCTTATACTACTTCCACGCCCGATGCAGTCTCCCCCTATTTTTTAGCACTTACTAAAATATACTTGTAATTAATGTAACCTCTTCATAGAATATTTGTCCAAAACTGTAAAAAGGAGTTATCCATGAGACAGTATATACTATCCCTGTTATTAATTTTTTCCCTGGTAGGGGGAGTCTTTATCTTTAGCGCTGTTAGCAAAGAAAAAGGTCTTCGCTATCCAATCGTTGATACCAACCAGAGTCTCTGTTATAACTCAAGGATGAAAATTTCCTGTCCGGAAAAAACTACAGCTTTTTACGGTCAGGATGCCCAGTATAACGGGATTCAGCCGGACTATACCGACAACGGCAACGGCACTATTACCGACAAAAATACAGGACTCATGTGGCAAAAAGATCCCGGAAAAAAGATGACATACCGGCAGGCGCTCGCCCGGGTAAAGGGCTTTAAACTCGCGGGATACGGCGACTGGCGCCTTCCCACGATCAAAGAACTGTATTCACTTATTCTATTCAGCGGAATGGATGTGGACCCGCGAAGCTCCCGGGCTCCAAAGAATTTACAGCCTTTTATTAATAACAAATATTTTAAATTCAAATACGGCAGCCGGGAAGACGGTGAGCGGATCATTGACTCTCAATATCTTTCCGCTACCAAATATGTCAGTTTTACCATGGGCAGGGATGAAACGGTCTTTGGCGTGAATTTCGCAGACGGCAGGATCAAAGGCTACCCAATACGGGATCCCCGGAGAAGGAGCGGGAAAAAGTTCGCGGTATTGTACGTTCGGGGAAACCCCCAATACGGAAAGAATAACTTTAAAGACAACAAAGACGGCACTATTACGGACAACGCCACCGGGCTTACGTGGATGAAGGTCGACAGCGGGCATCTTCGCGCGGGCTCTAAAAAAAACGGGAAACTTGACTGGTTAGAAGCGCTGCAATGGGCGGAAAATCTTACTTACGCCAAACACTCGGACTGGCGGCTTCCCAATGCCAAAGAACTCCAGAGCATTGTAGATTATTCCCGGTCTCCCGATACCACAAAGTCGGCAGCCATAGACCCGGTTTTTCAAGTCTCTTCTATTAAAGATGAAAGGGGAAAGAAGAATTATTCAAATTATTGGACCGGCACAACCCATGCCCGGCTCCATGGCGGAGAAACTGCGGTATATGTAGCCTTTGGATCTTCTCTCGGCTGGATGCGGCCGCCCTGGGGAGGAAAGCGCAATCTTCTTGATGTTCATGGAGCCGGTTCCCAGCGCAGTGACCCCAAGGTAGGAAACCCGGAAGAGTACCCATACGGCAGGGGGCCCCAGGGGGATGTGATTCGTATATATAATCATGTGCGATGTGTTCGCGGCGGTTAGGTGGTGTCTTCGTATACCGAAAAAGTATATCAACCCGGAATGTAAACTATGCCTGGTGAGATATGACTGCGGTTAATCCTCCGGATGACGTTCGTTTTCCAATGTAATCCGGACCCGTTTGGAAATTGAAAAATATGAATACCATATTGCAAAAGAAAAAACAACTGCCGCGAGAGGAGCGGTGTTCGACACGGAGATGTTCATAAAAAAAACAGCCAGGTTAAACAGCAAAATGCAGATTAAAAATATTTTGCTTATTGGCACGGCTTTTTTCTTTACGGCAATAATGCAATATGCCGTAATAAATCCGAAAACAGTAACAAGGATATGAGGAAAGAATAAGAGATGTACTAATTTATAGCGGGGAACCGTAAAATAGGTGAATGTTTGCAGGAGCATTCCTATTGAATTAAGTATTACGATAATAACGAAAACCAGCAAAAAACCGCCCACACCATTTAGTGTGTCCTCTTTTTTCCCTTCTTTTTCTCCCTCTTCTTTCGTGCTGATGCCGGATTTGGCAGCAGCAGCCTCTTCCGAATTTTCAATATGCCGCCTGTTGAATTCGGCTAAAATAATTTCCTGCACTTCGGGAATATAATGATCAAGGTTGCGTCCGGCTTCCAGTACAATCTTGTGATCGTCCCATTCCGCAACCTGGCCGGCAATTTCTTTTAAGTTCGGCACTATTACTTGCCCTGAAAATTGGTATCACGTTTTTGAAGGAAGGCCGTGACCCCTTCTATCATGTCTTCCGTACTGGTGGCAAGTCCCTGGAACGCACCTTCCAGGTCCAGCTGGGTTTGCAGATCGGTTTCAAAGGAGCGGTTGAGCAGGCGCTTGATGAAACCAATGGACCGGGTCGCGGACCGGGCAAGGGTTTGGGCGTAGGCAAGGGCTTCCTGCATAAGCTGATCATTTTGGACAACCCTGTTTATGAGCCCTATTCTTTCGGCCTCATCCGCTAATATGGGCTCCCCTGAGAATAAGATCTCTTTTGCCTTTGCCAGGCCAACGAGCCGGGGAAGGAAATAGGTGCCGCCGCCGTCGGGGCTCATCCCGCGTTTCGCAAAGATCTCTATGAATTTGGCGTCATGGGCCGCGTAAATAATATCACAACAAAGGGCAAGATTGCAGCCAAAACCGGCAGCAATACCGTTAACGGCCGCGATTACGGGTTTTTCAATTGAGGCAATGGTAAGGACAGCTCTGCTGTATACGTGAGCAGTCAGTTTCATTCCAACAGGCTTTGCGGCATCATGCCTGCCCCCGCCGCCCGTAAGATCCGCGCCGGTGCAAAATCCTCTTCCGTTTGCGGTGAGAATAATAGACCGGACAGTGTCGTCCTGTTCATATTCGTTGAGCCGGATAGTGAGCTCTTCTAGTTGTTCCAACAATACGGAATTGAGTTTGTCGGGCCGGTTCAGCGTAATAATCGCGACTCCGTCCTGTTTTTCATATAGCGTGTGTGACATGGACGACCTCCGTTCAAAGAAAGATTATAGTTCTATGGTTCAATGTTTAAGGGCAATGTTGTTTTGTCAATAAAAACTTGTTTTTGGGTTAATGAATGTTCATTAACTTTCTATGGAAATCAATAATTGTATACTGTCCGCAGTGTGAATGCTACTGTAATCTTTTAATACTTCCTTCAATGATCTCAAAAACCCGGTGCCCGGCAGGAAACAGGCCTTTGAACTGCTCTCTGGCCAGTTCGTAGTTTTTTTTGCTTTCTAACGGTTTTTTTTGCAGGTAGTATATTTCCGCAGTATAGAAATAGAGGTTGCCGGAGATCTCTTTATCCTTTGCGTGTTCTTTCATTTGTGATTTGAAAAACAGGAGAAGATGGTCAAGTTTTTTATAATGGAGGTGGCTCTTAACAAGGTCGTCATATACCTTTAGATTACGGGGATTTGTATTAAATAGTTTTTTCCTTGAGGAGCTTACTTTGTCTTCTTTTTGTAACTTGAATTCGTATTCTAAGATGTTGAGCAGGTTGTCGTAATTATTGCTCATTACGGTGTCCGCAAGTAGAAAATACCGGTACGCATTATTATCGTCCTTTTGTTTGTAGTAAATATATCCCAATAAACGTGCGGAATCATATTTATACTGTTTCTGCCCGGGATTGGCGTACATCTCAAATGCTTTTTTCACGCAAGGGACAGCCTGTTCCAGCTGGTTTGTAACATAGTATACTCGTCCCAGGTTGAAATTCGTTCGGGGATTGTCCGGTTCAACAGCAAGAGCTTTTTTATAGAAGAGTATCGCATTATCATAGTCACGGTTATAGTTGTACCCATTTGCTATATAATTTAACGTTAAACAATCAAATTCTCCATGCTCGTACGCGGTGATGAGAAGTTTTTGATACTTGGGTATAATCTCTTCAGATGCTCGAAATCGTTGAGAATAATCATAATAATAAATTCCAAGACTCTTTTGCAGCTTATAATTTTTGGGATACTTTTTTATTAATGGCTCATAGAGTGCCGGAATATCGAGCGAGATCATGGCGTATGAACCGGTTGGGCTTTGTCTCAGGCCCATAATTGACTCATCCCCATTAAGATCTTTCAGGGCAAATAGCTGATGATTGATGCTTTGAACAAAGTACGCAAGTACCAGCTCTGTTTTTGCAATAACAATGGCTGGTTTGCTGTTGTTTTTGTCGTATCCGGACAGTACGGTAAAGGCTGTTTCATATTTTCGTTGTTTTATTAAATCATTTGCTTTTGCGATTATCTTTTTATCGTCATCGGCAAAAACAATAGATGAAACAGAGAGCAGTAGTGTGATAACTGTTAAGAACGGGTACTTTTTCATGAAAAGATCTCCAATTGATATGTGATTAATTCATATACAAAATAGAAGCAGTATTTTGAAAAGAATAAAATAAAAAAAGTGTGGGGACAAATTTGTCTTGTGAAAAGCCTTTCCGGAATGGAATTGAGTGCTTATTTCGCTTGACGGAACGGCTTGTTTGCCTTGTGTTACGCTCATATATTTTTTTATCGAGGAGAAATTTTGTGCAATATTACTATCTAGTTGCCGGTGCGGTTCTTTTAGTGCTGGGGATGCATATAGCAACTAACACCATGCGAAAAGTTGCGGGAGCCCGGACCCGGGCAGGGTTCTCAAACATGACAAAGAACAGGTTTCTTGGAGCCTTTGTTGGTCAAACAATTACGGCAAATATCGCTGTAATGGGCTGCTCTGTTGAAGCCAGGAGCGCTGCGCGGGTTCATTTTCTTTTTAACCTTCTGGGAGCTCTCTGGGGGCTTGCCGCGCTTCGGCTGCTTCTGCCGCTTGTGGACTACCTGGTTCCGGGAGATTGCAATAATCCTGAGGCAGTCCCTGATCATATGGCTGCCTTTATTGTGGTTTTTTATTGCATCAATGCAGTTCTCTTTTTACCTTTCAGGGAACAATTGGCGAAACTGGCGCGAATGCTGGTTCCTTTTAAAAACAGGGGGCTGAACTGATTGATACCTTTTTGAATAAATAGCTTGAAAAAAATGAAATAAAACTTTACAATACATCAATAATGATATACTATAAAATATATAAAGCCATATTATCGGTTATAGTATAGGAAAATAGAATGCATATTGAAACAATCGAAGATGACACAACAGTTACTTTTGTTATAAAAGATGACTTTATTATGGAGTATATGACCGATTTCAACAAAAAAGTCATCGCAGTGGCACGCGATATTACAAAGGATATCGCCCTGGATCTTTCTAATGTCTATTATATTGATTCTGCCGGTATGGGTGGAATAATCAGCCTATATCATGTGCAAAAAAAAAAGGGAAAGAAACTCACAATCGACAAATTCAGTGATGAAGTGAAAAATATTATAAATATCAATGTATTTTCCGAATTATTTAACCTCTAAGCACTATTCCTCTTAATTTAGATTTTTTTTAAAAATTTTACCCTTTTGTCCCCCTTTTCCATACTTAAATTATATAAACAAAGATGAACAGTGTAGTCTTTTGTGTGCATGTCTGTCTCATCCCAATACATTTTGTTAATATATTATATGGAGTCTCTCCTGAGATACGGAGCAATATTATTTATACTGGCAGTACAAGCGGGAGCAGCGCCCAGGCATACGCAATTTTCAATCAAAGCGGCTCAGCTCCCATTGATGAAGAGAATACAATTTATTAAAAAAGGAAAAACAAATGAAAATCAAACAACTCAAAATTAAACTACTATCAGCATTCATACTACTGCCGGTACTCCTCTCGGGCACGGCTCTTATGGCTGCCGATATGCACCTGAACTGGGAAAATCTTCCCGAAGCAGTGAAGTATGCCGTTACGATAAAAGACAGTAAAGAAGCCATTATTCTGGACCGGAAGACCGGATCAAGTTCTATTGATTGCAGGCTTTCAAGCGGCTCTTATAAAGTAAAGATAGGGATGGTCCTTTCTAAGAATGTTGAGCGGGTTTCCCGTGAAACCAAATGGATTGATTTTACCGTAAAAGCGGATCAATTCCAGAGCCCTCCCGGGGAGCCGGAACTGAATACAATCTACCCGGGCAATGGCAGTCTAACGGCAGACTTAAGCTGGTTCACTCCCGGCGGAGCCGATGAAAGCACTACCATGTACCGCATCTACTGGATGGACGGAGATAAATATGTTGATGCCAAAAAGTCCGGGTTCATTCGCATTGGACAAAGAGAAGGGTCCGTCAATAAAGTTCAAAAGTACCTGGTGTACAAATGGAGAGACGAAGACTTCAGGGTGATAGGAGAAACCACAAAGAATCAGTTCATGGTAAAAGGACTTGATCCCGATGAGAATCATACCTTCGCGGTACGGTCGGTTAATATCCTGGGCAATAAATCGGATAAGGTTGATATTAAAGCCGGCGCTGCCGTGGATTCTGCTCTGAACATTGGTCTTATGCCTTCGTATATTATGCCAATCGGGTATTTTAGCGAACACCTGAATGCCGGAATGGGCGGAATGCTTTCGGTTTCAAAGAACGGTCTTTTTGTGAATAACCTGGAACCGGGATTAAAAGCAGGGTACTGGTATTTTTCCGGTAAAAAAGAAGATACGGAAAAGTCCGAAATGATCCCGCTCCTGGCTTCGGTAAAATATAATTTTAACATTACCAGGACGTTCAGGATCTCTCCGGTCATCTCCGGCGGAGCCTGCATGATAGCCATCAGCAAATCGAATGCCGATGACACCAGTGTTGTCCGGTCTCTTGTCATGGGCGGCGTTATGTTTGAGAAAACGTTTACCGATTATTTATACGCAGCAGCCGGTTCCGAATTCGGTACCATGTTCGATGGGGACCGGGCCAAGCTCTTTACGGTGTTTAGTGTTACGGTAGGGACTAAGTTTTAATCCCTCAAAAAAAGTTCGAGGATCAAGGTTCAAGGTTCGAGGTTTTTTGCCCGGAGTTTCTATCCGGGCAAAAGCTTGAACCCGGTTCTATTTGGGATTTTTTTGGGATTTTGAGCGGGATTTTATTTTTGATCTTAATTCAATTTCAAACCGCAGTACTTTGAATAACCTTTTTAAAGACATGTTGTCCTCCTGTTTCGTCTGCTTTATTCTATAGTATAATACAACTACTCTCGAAAAAACGGCCAAAAAAAGCTTGTTTTTTATGTTTTTACCGGGCAAAATACTTAATAAAATACACTATAATGGGGTTCAGTCTGCTGAGTGTTGGCTCACTGGCAGCGGCTTACGGGTATTTAAAACCGAAATTGCCTTATTGATAGAGCGTGCTATTCATCGATTATTTCAAAGCTGTAGGTGATGGCGGCAGTTTTTTGCAGCATAACCCCCACACTACAGTATTTTTCCACGCCAAGATTCAGTGCCCGTTTTACTTTTTTGGGATCAAGTGATCCCGTAAGCATAAAATGGAGGTGAATTTTGGTAAAAACAGAAGGGGCGACCCCGTCTTCCCGTTCTCCCTCAACTGTTAAGGAAAAGTCCTTAACATCCTGTCTTTGTTTTTTTAAAATATCAAGTATATCGATTGAACTGCATCCGCCAATACCGGCGAGGAGCAGCTGCATTGGGCGAAACCCTCCGTTGACGCCGCCCATCAGTTCACTCCCATCCATCCGTAAACTGCTCCCCGATTTATCGACCGCTTCCATTAGAACAGCCTTGTTCTTCCTGCTAATTGTTACTTTCATTTGACATCCTTGTTTTTAAAGGATATACTCTATTAATAATTTCCGCAACTACTTTTTTAGGAGTTAACCCATGGAGATATTTAATATGAGTGGAAATAAATAAATAAATTTTGACTTTGTCCCTTTGATTATTATTATAATAGAGTTATCTTAATTTTATATACTCTATTATAATAATAATCAGGGGGGGATCATGAACTACATATTTAAAAGTGTGGTAAAACTATGTCTGGTATTGTTTTTTGTTCTCGGGCTGTGTCTTGTTGGTTGTGACCAGGAAGAACCGGGTGACGACACCTGTGCAGCGGATCTCGGTTTGTCTGAGTATAATGGTACATGGTCATATGATGACCATGATGGGGTAATCTCAATCAGCAATGACGGCGGATGCTGGACGCTTCAAAATTATGAGGCCTCCGGAGTAGACGCAGATGCTTTATTTGAAGCAAGTCTTCATGGGACTGTAACAATTACTAATAATTCCGTTACTGAAATTAGCGGGCAAAGCATCACGTATCATGAGTTTGAACTTAGCTGCTTAAGCAATTGCGGTACATTTACCGGGGACTTACGCGCCACCCGGTATATTGACACCGTGAATTTTTCTCCTGCCATAAAAAAATACGGCAGGATCAATCCCGATTCCCTGGGAAACCATGTTCTGGATATTCTTGACGCCTCGAATATGTCCGACCTGGACCCCTATACGAAGCAGTAGTTCTTCCCGGACCGTTACCCGGAAACAAACCCTTTTCCCAGGGCAACGGTCCGTCCATTATCTCTCAACACGAATTTGAAATCGTTTAATATCACAAGCGGGAAGTATAAAACGATATCGACATTAATTGTCTCTCCCGGATGAGCAATGGTGTTTTCCGGCAGCAGTATTGCGGCCGGAGTCTCCCCGCTAAGAGAAAACAACCAGGGAGTATACCCGCTTTTAAAAGAAGTATTTCTTCCTCCTTCTGCGGTACTCAGAATAGTGAGCTGTGCCCTTATTTTTTTATGGGCCTCAAATGTAGAAGGCCGGGTAATAAGCTCGCCCCGTTTTACTTTCCAGGGTTTAACATTCGCCAGAAATATTCCCACCTGCTCTCCGGCAACAGCTTTTTCTACCGTGCCATGAGCGATTTCCATATCCTTGATCATTGCCTCACTGGGGCTTCCATACCCGGTTAGTTCAATTGTTTCTCCAACGCTTACGGTTCCCGTTAAAATTCTACCGGTGATAATAGTACCCCTTTCCGATGAACGGGAATGGCTGTATCTATTATGAATGGGCAAAACCAGGGGTGAAGCCGGGTCATGCTCCGGAATTGGCACGGTTCTTTCGATAGTATCTATTAGCTGAAGTATGGCGTCTTTTCCTCCCGGCGAGTCATCGAGAGAAAGAGCTTTTAAGGCCGATCCAAAAACGAAAGAGGTCTTCTTAGGCGTAAATCCGTATAAATCGCAGAGTTCTTTTATTTCCGAAAGTATCCCTTTCCTGAGAGCGGGCGATTCGCCAATAGTATCGCATTTATTAATAAACACAATAAGGTATTCAACTCCCATCCACCCGGCAAGAAGAAGGTGTTCCCTGGTTTGTTCCCCGCATCCTTCATCGGCTGCTACAACAAGTATGGCCGCGTCCATTCGCGCCGTTCCAACAAGCATGTTTTTAACATAATCTGCATGACCGGGGCAGTCGAAGTGGGTATACTCGCGTTTTTTTGAGGAATACGTAATCGATTTTAAATAGATGCTAATGCCTCGCATGTGCTCATCCGAATGAATATCAATTTCACGAAAAGAGGGGTATAGAGAATTGCTCTGTTCTGCCAGAACCTTGCATATTGCCGCAGTGAGCGTGGTCTTGCCATGATCTATATGGCCAATAGTTCCTATTGTCATGTGCGGTTTGTCTCGGGAATACCGCTGATTCAGGTAATTTACAGGAGGGATGGGAGACATGTATTCATGACTATACTCCTGGTAAAAAAAATTTATTTTGGGAAAATCTTTTTTTGAAAGTGAGCTCCTCGCCGGGTTGTGAGTGCAGTTTAACGATGCCAGCTGCGGTAACTGTTTTAGCGGTTCAAAGGATTGTATTTTGTTATGCGTTGCCAACAGAAATCTGAGCGTTGTAAGAGTGCAAAGCGGCGAAAGATCTTCTATGCCGCAATATTCGCAATTCAGTTCAACCAGGTTTTCCAGGTTTTGTAAGAGCGTAATATTTTGTAATTGATAATTGCATCCTATATTTAATTTTTCCAGGTTCACCAGTCTTTCTATTCCCGCCGGGTTGTTTATATTATTATGGCTTAGATTGAGATACCGCAGATGGGATAGTGAACCGATAACGCGAATATCCTCAATTTCATTACGAGATACATTGAGAGAAAGCAGGTTTGTGCAGTACTGTAGTCCCTCCAGGTTTTTTATCTTAGGATAAAAGGATACGGCATAGAGATGCCGTATCCTTTCAAGATCCCCGGTTGTGATCTCTTCGGATTTTTTTCCCGTTTCCTGCTCTATTGCTTTTCGCAATGATCCGTCAGGAACCAGGTTTGTAATGGATTTCATTCCGCAGTTTACCCTTCAGCTTCCCCGGCAATTATCGACAGGTCCAGCACTGTTTCGGAGTAAACAATATCCGGCACATCATCTATTTTTATGAGCCTTGAATCCTCTTCGTCCCCGGGCTCATCATAGTAATAGCTTCCGGTGTGGATGCTTCCTGCCGGAACAAAATAGAACTGTTTAAGACTTCCCGACATGTCTCCGTAGAACTGGACGCCAACGTCCTCAACTTCAACAAAGACTTCAATTCCTGCGTGGGGAAAAATCTTCCGGTATCCGGACACGCCTCCCGCGTCTACAACGGAACCTCTCCGCCAGCCCAGGCGGTCAAAGGCGAATTTGGCGATTGTTTTCTTTTCGAACATCCAGTTGAATTTTTTTGTTTTCTCTTCTTCATCTTTTGCGAAAACCTTCCGGCCAAGCTGCCGTACTGGCTGGCTTACTTTTTTCTCCGTAAAGATTTCCGTCCAGGCGGCGATCTGTTCTTCCGTACAGTCAATGGGATGAACGAGCCCTATTTCGGGAATACTTTTTTCTTTTCGCATATCATAGGGCTTTGGCTGATGCATTCCCAAAAAGTTCCAGAAATCGGATTCCCAGTTTTTGTCTTGTAGTTTAATGGGATTCCCTGATGAGTTCACAAAGGTAATTTGCTCGCTTATGTGAAATGTTTCAAGCAGTTTGCCTTCGAAATATATTCCCCAGACAAGGCCTTTTCCAAAAGCATGCATAAGGGGATTATTCAGAAAAATATTCTCCCATTTTATTTTGTTCCATTTCCGCTGCGTTACCAGGTTCTGTTCAATAGTGGCCTTTTGCTGCTTTTTCGCGTCGGTGATCTCTTTTTTAAGTGTTTTGATGAGCTGTTTCTCCGCGTCCGACGCGGCTGCGGGAACGGACTTGATGACTTTGCCTTCTTCGCTCATGAATTTAAAGGCAAGATCATTGTCGATAAATCCCTTGTAGATCTTACCGCTAAAATCGAACTCCCGGAAACGTCCTGAAAAATCAAAATCGGGAATAATAATATCGAGCAGTTCTTCTTCCGAGACTCCCCGTTCTTTTGCGAAGCCGGAAAAGGCCTCTTC
>JAAENB010000517.1 GCA_024224995.1 bacterium
CGGGGGTGAATCCCCGGGCTACATGACTATACCCCTCCGGGGTATTTCTGGTATGGGACCGAACCGCCCGCAGGGCATTGATTGATCATTGGTTGAAGCTGACCCAAGACAGAATAGCCCCAGCGGGGCGACGTGTTGTAGCTCGGGGTTTCAACCCCGTGAGACAGAGCAGAGCCCCGGGATAAAATCTTCGGGAACAGGCCCTATTTAAAAAGAGTTTCTTGAGAGAATTTTATGAAAGAATTGGCATTAAAAATTGAAAACGTTTCAAAGACCTATAAAGATACGAAAGCTCTGAGGAGTTTGAGTTTTGAGGTGGAAAAGGCAGTTTGTTATGGTCTGCTGGGGCCCAATGGCGCGGGCAAGACTACAATGATGAAGATCCTCTATGGCAAAACCAGGCGAGACGATCCGCAGGAAGGGCAGGTCAATGTATTCGGGTATGATCCCCGGAATAATGACCTTGAAATAAAGTATCTATCGGGAATTGTACCGCAGGAAGATAACCTGGACCAGGAATTGACCGTGCTTCAGAACCTGCTGATCTATTCCAGGTTCTACGGCCTGTCCAAAAAAGAGTCGCTTCCCCGCATTGAGTACCTGCTTGAGTTTATGGAACTTTTGGAAAAAAAAGATTCCAGGATACGGGAACTCTCGGGAGGAATGAAAAGAAGACTCACCATTGCCCGGTCCCTTATTAATTCACCAAAACTCCTTATCCTGGATGAACCAACCACAGGCCTGGACCCCCAGGTGCGGCATATCATCTGGGACAAGCTCCGGCAGCTCAAAAAGGACGGCGTAACCATGCTTCTAACCACGCACTACATGGAAGAGGCTTTTCAGCTGTGCGATACTCTTGCCATCCTTGACAAAGGAGAAAAGGTCCTGGAAGGAAATCCGCGGATTCTGGTGGAAGAAAATATTGAGCAGTTTGTTCTTGAAATATATAATACCGAAGACCATGAATGTATGGGGCAGCCCATGGATGAATGTTTGGAGCTGCCTGCGGATGTGCGGATGGAGCAGGCAAACGGCCGTACGCTCCTCTATTCAAATAAATTTAAAAGCCTGGAAGTGATCAGGGAGCGTCTCCTGGGTAAAGATCTTTACCTGAGACAGGCAAACCTGGAAGACCTGTTTTTAAAAGCAACGGGAAGAAATCTGAATGAATAAAGAAATAGATGAAATAAATTCCCGGACTCCGGAAAAAATTATTACCCGGCCGCCTTCGCTTTTTTGGCGGATATACAGTGTCTGGTTCCGGCATGTGAAAGTATATACCAGGCACCTGTTCAGTAATGGCCTGCCTCCTTTTATAGAACCCCTGTTCTTTCTCGCGGGAATTGGTCTGGGCCTGGGCAAATACGTGGGATTAATTGACGGAACACCCTATATACAGTTCCTCGCGGCAGGGATAATTATCCCCTCGGCAATGTATACTGCTTCTTTTGAATGTACCTTTGGCACATTCATCCGTCTTGAATTCGACAAGGTCTATGACGGAATGATCGCGTCATCTATCACTATAAATAATCTCCTTGTGGGAGAGATGCTGTTTGCCGCAACAAAAAGCTTTTTTTTCTCAGGAGCGGTTCTTATTGTGGTCTCAGTTGGCGGCTTGATTGAATCCCCCTGGGCAATTGTTTCTCCTGTTATTGGCTTTTTTACCGGTCTTATGTTTGCTTCTTTTTCCCTGTTTATTACGTCCTTTGTGGCGAATATTAATCATTTTAATTTTTATTTTACCGGTCTTTTAACTCCCATGTTTTTCTTCTCCGGTATTGTGTTCCCTTTAAACGATCTGCCGCTCTCTCTTCAAAAGGCAGCAGAGGTTTTTCCGCTCACTCATTCCGCTAATCTTGTTAGAGCTTTTTGTTTTAATACATACAAGTTTGGCCTTTTGTATGATGTGCTTTATATTGTTATTTTTATACTGGTCTTTGGCTTCCTTGCCATACGAAAACTGGAAAAACGGATAGTTGCATGAAACTCGGTATATTACTTTTTAAACAGATTATTTTTCTCGCCGTTATATTCGGCTTATGGCCCTATGTCTTTTTTATAGAACGATACCTGCTCAGGACCAGGTACCTGGACGTTGAGTGTGATAATCTCCCCCCGGAATTTGATGGTTTTACAATAGCAGTCATTTCCGATGTTCATTATGGTTTTCTCACCCCGAAATGGTGGATAAAAATGGTAATAAAAAAAGCCAATAAAACAGGCGCCAATGTTATTGCTGCCGTTGGGGATTATGTAAAAAGACCAAGTCTTGGTGATTTTCAGGTCCACGGGATCTGGCCGCTGCTGATGAAGCTGGAAGCTTCTGATGGGGTGTATATGGTGCTTGGCAACCATGACCATTGGGCTAACAGTTCCTTATCGCTGCGGTACCTGGAAGAGAGCGGCAAGTCGCTCCGGTTTGGGCAAACATATATCCGTAAAGGAGATGCCGCGATTTCACTCTCCGGAGCCGGGGATAACTGGACCGAAAGATCGGGAATTGATGAGACCTTGAAAGATGTTCCTTCCGATATTTTCAGGATAGTGCTTGCCCACAACCCGGATACTGCCGATGACCGCTATTCGTCCCGGGTTGATCTCTTTGTTTCCGGGCATACCCACGGCGGACAGGTTCGTATTCCGGGGCTGGATAATTCATTTTTAATACCCATTAAAAATAAAGGCTATACCTGCGGCTTTAAGCATAATCGCAAAGGTGAGAAAATATTTATATCCAGGGGACTGGGGTGGTCGGTATGGCCGATCCGGTTTAACTGTTCACCTGAACTGCCGGTGCTGCGCTTAAGAAAAAAGAGTTAAGCGCAACTGCCGGATTATTCCGGACAATTGCACCCTTGTTTAATGGCCGAAGAGAAACCAGGCACTAAGATTATTGAAATTGCTTAAGCGAGTCTTCTTTTGTCAATGGATCTTCTGAGCTTGCTTCTTCTTTCCATTAATCCTTTAAGACCTCGTCTGTTCTTAAAATTTTTAAAATAGAAATGATTCATCAATTGCTTCATATTTCTGCCATTGAAAAAGTTTTGATTAAAGGGATTTAAAATTAGTGCACGGCGTCTTCTCTCCGAAATCCTTCGATCGAATTTTTTTCTATTTTTCGAAGGTTCTGGATTTGGGTAAAAGATCATCGTAGATACCCCATTCGTAATAGATTTTGTTTGTTGGGTGAACATTGAGATAAGTACTGAACACTGTTTAACGAATATGAGGGAAATAGCTCCAAAAGTCAATCGTTTTTTTAGTCAAATTTATTAATTTGTGCAGTACGGTTGGACGGTATTACGACCTCAGAGCTCTTATAAAGAGCTCTGAGGTCATAATCTAATATAAGGTATATCGACCCGGAATGTAACCTATGCCCGGAGCAATACCTCGGCAGAATGTTCGGAACTCGCTTCGCTCAAACAGCCTCACAATCTGCCGAGGCATCGCTCCGGGCATAGGTTACATTCCGAATTACGTTTTTCTGTATAATAAGACACGACCGCGAAGCAGGGAAAAAATACGGAAGAAAGTCCAAAACAGGTTTGATCTCTTTCCGGGTAATTAACCCTCGGGTAAAAAACCTCGAACTTCGAACCTTGAACTTTCTTAAGAGCACATCTCTTCGAAGGTACTATCATACAGATTAATCATATTTTTCCAGTCATAGGCGGAGGCCAGCTGCCGGAATTGGTGAGAGTTATGGGGTTCCGGGTTTTGCAGAAGGGTTTCCAGTTGTGAAATGAGATGGGCCTGGTCATTATAAAAACAGGGGCCGAATTGTTCAATTGGAACCAGGTCGGGGTAGGTTAAGCGTTTGGGCAGCAGGGGGACGCACCCGCAATAGAGGGCTTCCATAATGCTGATGCCGAAAAAGTCCTGGTTTGACGTTACCGGCAAAATATGGGCATTTTGGAGCCAGAATACGTATTCTTCAAATGATTCGGCATAGCCGAATTTAATGATTTTTGAGCCAAGGCGGTCCCGGGCCTTCTCAAACTCCTTCGGGATCTTGCCGTAGCGTTCTCCCAGGATTGCCGCGCGAAAGGGGATCCCTTTTGCGTCCAGGGCGTAGAGCGCTTCGAAAAAATCGCCCGGGTTTTTGTCGTATTCCCATCGATGGTTCCATAACAGTATGGGCGCGCTGCCCGTTTCACTGAACCCCGGAGGTTCCGGCACTTCCGCATCGAATCGTGCCAGGTCTATGCCTAATGGAAGAACCGTGCTTTTTTTGTCAATTATGTCGATAGTTGCTGTTTCATTAAAATCGGGAAATGATTTGAGAAAATTGGGGAGCGCTCCCAGGAAGCTGTTCCGGTGAAAATTTGAATTATAAAAGCAGTGATCCGCGGTCAGAGCGGATATATAATTGATAAAACCATAATGCTTATCCCGTTTGTGTTTAACATCCCTGTCTGTTGGTGACCAGGGGTAGGTTAACTGGTTTTCATGAAAATAGAGCGCTATGGGTATGGAATGGGTCTCTTTCCTGGTGAGGGCAAGAAATCCCGACAGGTCGAGCATGTCCGATGCCAGAATTAAATTGGGCTTTTCACCGGGAGCGGAATACTGCTCGAGATATTTTTGGGCCAGGGTTACACAGCCGCCGTGCATACGCCATTTCCAGTATCTTCCCGGCATTGTGAGGAGTGAGACCCGGTGCCTGCTGTGTTCCTGTATCCCTTTGAGCCAGGCTTTGTGAGATCCAGTGTAAAATGGTTCAATTAATAGTATTTTTATCGGTTTATTCATTGATTTTATGCTCTTTGATTGGGGGTAAGTTTGTCAAACCAAAATATTCCGCATCTATAAGAAAAAGTTCTTGAAAACTTATATCAACATAATCACTGTACAGTAGAGTGATTATTTTAAGGATAAATCTATGGATACTGAACTGAATAAACTGTACCCTGTTCCGTTATGGTTAAATTTTGAAACTCTCTGCTCTATCCCTCATCCGTCAAAGCATGAGGAGGCTATTTGCGACCATATTGCCGATTTTGGCAGGAAACTGGGGCTTGAGACTGTTGTGGATGAGGCGGGAAATATTCTTATTTCCAAACCCGCTGCTCCGGGATATGAGAACAGGAAAAAAGTTACACTCCAGGCTCATGTTGATATGGTTACCCAGAAGAACAGCGATACTCTCCATGATTTTGAAAAAGATCCTATTCTTGCTTATATTGATGATGAATGGGTTACTGCCCATGAAACCACCCTGGGCGGGGACAATGGTATTGGCGTTGCCGCTATAATGGCGATCCTTGAATCCGGTTCAATGGAACACGGCCCTCTTGAAGCCCTGTTCACCGTAGATGAAGAGACCGGTATGACCGGTGTTTTTGCTCTTAAACAGGATTTCCTTTCAGGAGATATTTTAATAAATCTTGATTCCGAAGAAGAAGGCGAACTCTATATCGGCTGCGCCGGAGGCATCGATACCCTGGTGAAATTCCCGGTTTCCGAGGAAAAAATACCCCGTAGTTTTAAAGCCTTCCGGATCTCTCTCACGGGCCTTAAAGGAGGCCATTCCGGTGTTGATATTGGCCTGGGCCGCAGCAACGCCATTAAGCTTGTAAACCGCTTTTTCTGGGAAATCTGTAAAGAGATTGATCTTAGAATTGCTTCAATTGAAGGGGGAAATGCCAGGAACGCGATTCCCCGTGAAGCTTTTGCTACTGTAGCCATTCCCGAAGACCTGAACGATATGTTTCTTGACAAAGTCTCTGTTTTTTCCCAAACAATTAAGTCCGAGCTTTCCGTAACCGAGCCGGATATTGATTTTGCCCTGACGGAAACCGCTCTTCCCGAAAGTGTTATTTCCCGTGATCTTCAGTCAAGGCTTGTCAAAGCAATTCATGTTTGTCCCAATGGTGTTATAAGCATGAACGCCTCAATGCCCGGAGTTGTGGAAACATCTACTAATCTTGGTATAATTGATATAAAAACTACAGACGGGAACAGGATTATTGAGATCACTATATTTCAAAGAAGTTCTGTTGAATCGTTACTGACCGATATCGCCGACCGGGTTCTTTCTCTTTTTGAGCTTGCCGGTGGAGACGCATCTCTCTACGGCAGGTACCCGGGCTGGAATCCGAATGTTGATTCTCCTGTATTAAAAGTTTTGGCGGATGTGTATGAAAAGAAATACAATAAAATTCCTGAGGTCAAAATAATGCACGCGGGGCTGGAATGCGGTATTATTAGTGCCAAATACGCTAATATGGATACTATTTCTCTTGGCCCCACTATCCGGTATCCTCATTCTCCTGATGAAAAAGTCCATATTGAGTCTGTTGGAAGGTTCTGGGATTTCCTTGTTGAAAGCCTGAAAAATATATGAAAGAGCATTTATATTTTATATACATTCTTTCTTCTTTTGGTGCCGGGGTTCTGTCATTGGTGCTGGCAGGGATAATCCGCTATAAAAAGATCCATACATTGAAATATTATATTCCCTTTTTTCTTTCTTTTACTCTTAAACTTTTTACCGGTGTTATTCTTGTTTATATTCTTTGTAATCTTCCCGGCCTTCATTTCTATGTTTCCGCTTCAGTCTTTATTCTTAACATTCTATCGAACCATTTATTAACGATTTTTACCCCTATTTTTATTCACCATTTTTTCTCTGTCCCGTATGGTAAAAAAGCAAACATCATATTTATTAATATCTCAATAACTGTTGCTCTTATTTTGATAATTGGTATGTCTACATTCTCTTTTAAGTTTTCCGAGGCAGAGCACCTTGTATTTCTCTATAAACCGGTTATTATAAGCCATGTTATCCTGATTCTTGTTATGATATATTCTTTGACCGTCAGCATTATATATTTTAAAAAAATTGAAAGTCCCAAGCGGAGAGATGGGGCTCGCGGTATTATTATTATTGTCCTGTTGGGATATCCGGGGATCTTCTATGAATTGTTATCTCAATCCATGACGGTTCAACTGGATAAAATGTTTCTCGGCCAATTCTGGTTTCCTCCTACTCTCTATCTTGTATGGAGCCTTTTTTCGATTTATTATTTTATTAAATACTATTTTCTTAATAATAATAAAGATATTAATGTTGAGTATTTTTACGAATGAAATAAAGGATTAATCAAAAGGACTATACTGTTTTCCTTTTTCAGTACCTCTGATCTATTTCCGGAGTTTCGCTCTCCTTTTTGATCCCCCGGGCCAGGTACCTGCTGAGAGAATTTTTTGGTTGATTTTTATTAAGAACCGGCAGTTAATAGTATTTATGGAAGAAAAGATGAAAAAACTGCCTGTTGGTATCTCTGATTTTAAAGAAATTATCGAAACAGATAATTATCCTGGTCTTATATAAATTCATATGAAAAATAAAACTATTTACGCAATATCCGATATACATGGCTGCTTAAAAGAACTGAAAGAATTAATTAATATACTTCCTCTTGAGGATAACTCACAGATTATTTTTCTGGGAGATTATGTCGACAGGGGAGAATACTCAAGAGAGGTTATTGATTATATAATCAATCTAAAAAAAACTCACAACATTATACCCCTTATGGGAAACCATGAGCAAATGATGCTGGATTTCTTCGAAAATAAGGACACCACGGAGGCGTCATTATTTGTTTTTAATGGTGGGGGTGCCACCCTGGCAAGCTATGGTGATATGACGAGTAATTACACAATCCCCGATGAGCATGTCGCCTTTCTAAAATCCTTGCGGATCTATCATGAGACAGAGGATTATTTTTTTATACACGCGGGATTACCCAACAAGCCCTTATTGGAAATTGATCAAAGCATATTAAAGGATCTCCTCTGGATTAGAGACGATTTTTATAATAGTACCTTCAATTGGGGTAAAACGATAATTCATGGACATACCCCTGTTAAAAATTGCTACTTCTCAGATAAAAGAATCAATATTGATACAGGTTGTGTTTATGGAAATAAGCTCTCCGCCATTCAATTGCCTCAAAAAGAAATATACCAGGTGGACAAAATAGAACCCGTTAAACACCTATACTTTAAGGATAAGGACTCCAGAAGGAAAGCTGTTCGATATTCATCTAATATTCCTGTAGAGATAAACACCGAGGGATTACCCGCCAGGTTTAAAGCGGTAAACAGTTCGGAATTTGGTATGCTCATCTGCAAGAGCAACTCTTCCGGGGACGCGTTATTAATGGAGGGTGACTCTATTTCCGGAGTCATTGGAAAAAGCTTTTATGAGGAAATAGCATTTGCGGGAACTATTGTGAGAACAGAAAAAAAACTCGACTTAACCTTTTACGCCATTGTGTTTACCATAACTCCCTTTGAATCAACCAGGCGCACTGCATTTTTATAACTTACGCGTTAATAAAACACTTTTCCAGCTGGAAGCGTAAAAAGATCACATAATAGAGAACCTGTTTAATTCCTTTTCTCAGGCTTGCCCGTTCATCGTCATCAATTATATGGTCTTCACAGGCTTCTTTATAGGTTTGCAGCAGGGAAATGACCTGTGGAGCCAGTTTGCTGCTGTATATTTCATGGAAGTTTTTTACGGGCCGGTTCATGTTGGGGGTAAGATGGCCCTGTGCTTTCCACAGGACTTTATTCACGAAAAACTCCATAGTAAAGTTGTGCTCCTTGTTCTCAATACAAATATGGCTCTCCTCGGATGTAGTCTCAAGATTCTGCCACACCAGGATCATCATGTTCAGGAGCAGGTCTATGCGGTCGAGAATATCGGTCCGTTCCGTTCCTACGATCTTGCCGTCGTTTGACATGGCTTTTCTATACTCTTTGTCAATTAATCGAAACGCTTCAATCGATTTGGTAATGGTGTTGGCAAGGACATTTTTGCCCACAAAATGCATTGCGTGGGTCAATGATCCGGAACCGGTCATATCAAGTGCCTTGTTTACTTCAAAAACTGTTGTTGCCATGGTTTCTCCCCCGTTTATAGAGCCATTGCATATATTTACCTAAAATCGATCAATGATTTTATCTGATTTTTTTGATTTTATCGCAAAAAAAGCCCGGGTTAACTAATAAACGTAACCTTCGCGGGTTTCCTTGGGGGGATCTTCTCAAACTTTTCTTCCGGGGCAGGGTGGCCAACTGAAATGACCATATAGGTTTTATGCCCCCGGGGGATAGTAATTCCCAGCGGGGTGAGTTGTTTTTTTACATGGTCAAAGCCGCCGCGAATGAGACCAAGGATGCAGGTGGCCAGGCCGTCGGCTTCGGCCTGGAGTATGATATTATACCCGGCAAGGGCGCAATTCACTGATGTATCCTGTCCTTCGGGTCCGTGGATGATGATCATGGCAGGGGCGTCCCAGACCATCTGGATAGAGCCTTCTTCCCGGTAAATTTTCACATGGTTTTCCAGGCGGTTTTTCATGGTTTTGAGAAGAGAGTAGTTGCTTTTGCCCGAGACCAGGTAGAGCAGGCGTCTTCCCAGGGGATTTTTAAGCATGGAAATGATCTTCGCGTAGAACTTCAGGACCACGGCACCAACAGCCTTGACCTTTTCCCGGCCTTCAATAACGATAAAATTATAATTCTGGCTGTTGTGACCGGACGGAGCGTAGCGGGCGGTATCAATGAGGCGGCTCAGCTCTTCCCGTGAGGGCTGTTTCTCCCGGTACATGCGTCTTGTGCGGCGCTGTTTTAGAAAAGCGGCCAGGTCATCCGGCGGAAATGAGACTCTCCTGTCACTGTCCCCGGTCCATTCACTTCCGGAAATGGAGATGCAGTTATCCAGGGGACAGGCCGCAATGCAGTGACCGCAGAGGATGCAGTTTCCGGCAGCAGACTCTTTGAGAATAACATGCCCTTCCGCATTTTTATCAAAGTTCTTGCGAAAACAGGCAGCAACACAGCTGCCGCAGTTTTTACACAAAGATTTATTATGAACAAGATAATCGGTCATGGGTAACACTTACTCCTTTTCTGCTTTTTGTTCCGCTTTAATTTTTTCCAGTTTTGAAAGAATAATTTTTTCCAACCCCGGTCCGTATTGGGATCCCAGGAATTTAATACCAACGCGGTGAAAACCGTTTTTTAACTTGTACACATATACCGGAACCCCTGAAACCCGTATTGGCGATTCCAGTTTTCCCGGAATAAGGTTAAACATTAAAGCGCCATGTTCAATGATGTATTTTACCGGTTTTGGATCGGTAAACTCTACGGAAATACCGCTCCCGGAAATATTTATAATATCCCCTGTTATATCAAAATCAATATAGTTGCCGTCCTTTAATTTATTGGAAAGCTCCAGGAAAAAAGTATTGGTTGACTCAAGTATGACATCATCAATGATTTTTTCTTTTGTTCCAAGGACAATGTAGCCAATAGTAAAAAAGTCACCTAAGGTGGTGATATATTCTACCGGTTTTACCAGGAGCGATACATAACTTTCTTTGAGCGCTTCCAAACGGGTTTTAAGATTCTTTTCAAGGTCAATAGTCTCAGAGCTCTTAAAAAAAGACTCACTCTCTTCATAAAAACTTTTGAGATTCGCGGTATTACTAATATATAAACCTCCCCTTTCAAGGGCATATTGCACTTCGGGCGGTTTGTTTTCCTCACCGGAATCAACATACACCTTCAGGTCGAAATCTTTCAAACGGTCAAGATTTGATTTAATAATAATCTTAATTGAAAGAGCCTTTCTAATTTCTTTTTCTTTTTCCTTGATCTTCGGCATCACCAGGTGGCTTATTTTTAAAGACATATCATCAACATCATTTCTTTCTGCTTCTCTTTTTTGAGAGGCCAGGCTGCATAAAACAACTTTGTATTTATAGCAGCCATTGGGATATCCTTCTCCGCCTGGTCCCTGCATTTCAAGATTTAATTGTATATGCCTTCCCGAAACAATAGTAAATAAACTAATATTTTTCGGGTGATCTTCGTTTTCAAGACTTACAATGAAAATGCCTTTACCCGGAGAATATTCATGAATATCAATTTTTTGCGGGTAAAAAGGAGATTTGAGCTGTAAATCATTTATATTTACGTACTTGGTTATTATCCCATTAATTTTATCGAGCTCTTTTACGCTTTTTACTTCCCGCTGTGTATCTTTTAAGAATGACATTTATTAGCACCTCACATTTTGATAATAGTATCAAAAACGATATTTTTTTCAAGTAAAATCTTTTACAGGTCCGGGTATTCGGTAACGGGAATTAAACCGGCAGCCAGGGGAAACCCGGTCATGAGTTTAAGGAACTGGCCGAATTCGGTAGAGAACCTGAAAGAGTTTTCAATAAGTGCCAGGGCTTTTTCAGTTTCTTTGTTGGCAATACAGGCCAGTATTACGGATTCAATACAAACAGGGGAGTCGGGATTTATGCGCAGCAATTCTTCAGCAGCCTCCACAGCACGGGCGAAATTTATTTCAGCTTCTTCAACCATTCCCTGGTGATACAGGGAGAGCCCCAATGCCAGGTAGAGCCATGATTCATGGTTCCCCAGGCTCCGCGCGCGAAGGAGCCAGTCCCGGGCCTCGTTATACGCTCCCATCCGGAGTTTCAGGAAGCCCATAATATACAAAGAGCCGTCATCGGATGGATCGAGTTCAATAATACGCTCCCGGATGGCAACAGCCTTATCGATTTCATCCAGGTCATTGTAAACAAGGCAGAGTCCGGACAGAACTTCCATGTTATCCATATACTTTTCAAGGATCATTTCGTATGTTTCCCGGGCAGGATCAAGCTGCCCGTTGGCTTCATAAATGCGGGCAGCCAGCAGCAGGGTTTCATCATCAGCGGGAGCGATTTTCCTGGCTTGTGATACTGCGGCCAGGGCTTGATCCGGTTCTTCATAGGCTAAGTGGAACCTGGCCTGGTTTAGCCGGGCAGATAAATAGGCGGGATCGGTTTCAATAGCTTTATTCAGCCAGGCAAGAGATTCCCGGTAATTATCCAGGTTATTGTATACCCGTGCTGTATTTTCGTACAAAGACGGAAGATCCGGCTGCAGCAGGCAGGCCAGGCGGGCATAGGTGAGGGCCTTATATAACAAACCGGACTCTCTATAGAGAGAAGCAGCGCAGTCGTAAATATGTGAGATATCCTTGTTTGAGTTATTTTTGAAAAAAAAGCGGCACAGGTCAAGAGCTTCTTTAAATTTGCCTGAAGTCGCCAGGGCCGATATCTTGCCGCAAAATTCGTCATCAGTACCGCAATCAATACTGTTTTCGAACGTTTTTTCTTCCGAATCTTTTTCCATATTAGAAGAGGGGTAAAACCAGCAGTCTTCAAGCTCTTTTGCCAGGATCAGTTCAGTTGAAACAATATTTTCTTCACTGGCAGAGCAGTGGAAGCTCAAAATACTATGGTGCGATAAATCTTCTTCAGGGGATTCCGGGTTATCCGTACCGGGAACATAGTCCGGGGGGAGTTTTTCAAGGGTAATATTCCCGGCCGCGAATTTAAGAGAATAATATTCGCCCAGAGGAAGGAGGCGAATATCACCCTTAATTTCTTTTATTTTTCCGTTTATTTTGTGCGGCAGAGTACTAACCAGATTCTTCAGCTTTTCCTGGTGGAACCATTTTTCATCACAAAAATAAACAGTTAGTATGGTATTCATGAGTTAAAATATATCACAAATTTTTTCGTTTGTCAATTACTCCTCTGCCATATAAATATCGGAGTCGAGCATAATGCGCCCGGCACCGTTCGCGGCAGACCAGGGGATCCAATCAACAGCAACAGGATCTCCCTCATTGGGATTCCCGGCAGCGGCGAAATTGGCCCAGTATGTTGTCATGGCATTGCCCAGGGTTTCATAGCTGTGGCGGTTTTCATCGTACCACGCGAAGCGGAACATGCTTGAGCTGTCTGTTTGAAAATTACCGAACATAAAAGGAATTTCCATCATATGGGACGCGCCAACAACAAAGTCCATTGGAGCCGGCTGTTCGTTCCAGAGGAAGCGGTAAACATATACATCCTGGTGAAGGGCAATATCTTTAATAACAGGATCAATGCCCAATTCCTTGAACATCTGGTCGCCCACTGTTGCGCCAAGAAACTGGTACAGGGGCTGCGATATTGGCGGAACCAGGTCGTTGAGAGAATATTCCGGGTCATGGGGGTTGAAATTTTTAATAAGATCGGCAACTTCGTATTCGTCCAGGTTGGTAATTATACCAAAAGCAACCTCGAATATTTTAACCTCTTCCGAGTTGCTGCCAACGAGGTATGGCACACGGTTGTAAGTACCGTTTTTGAACCGGCTGCCGAAATCATTGGGAATAACCGTCCCGTCCCGCACTCTCCCGCTCATGGTGGTGTCGAGAAGCAGTCCAATTTCGTTCACCCCGATAGAAGAATACCTGGTTGAGCATGAGAAGAGATCTTCCGCGCTTTTTCCCCGAAGGTAGTCCGCGGTCCAGGAGGCGCCGTTTTTATTAATAAGCCAGAGCGCTCCAAGATTGGTGGAGACAAGTCCGTCTTGTTTGATGCGCTTTACCAGCAGGTTTTGAGCAACGAGATGAGCGGTATTGGGACAGGATGAAGCGAGAGCGCTGGCCGGGCTTTGCGAAACCGCGCGGTGGAAAAGACCGGCAGCGAGAGGAGAGCCCATGAGAGAAATGACATTATACCCGCCTGCGGATTCTCCGGCAATGGTAACATTTCCGGGGTCTCCGCCAAATTCGGCAATATTCTCCCGAAGCCATTCAAGGGCTTTGATCATATCGAGCGTACCGTAGTTGCCGGAATCGTCAAGAGCATTTCCGCTTTGGAGCGCGGTATGATAAAACCAGCCAAGAATACCCAGGCGGTAATTTATTGAGACAACAATCATATTGTGTTTTTTTGCCAGGTTCGCGCCGTGGTACATGCTGGTCGCGGCTTCACCGGTGCTGTTCATACCGCCATGTATCCAGAAGAAGACGGGCAGGTCTTTATCGTTGTTTTGCGGACGCCAGATATTCAGGTAGAGGCAGTCTTCGCTGCCAACTACTTTGCCGTAGGTATTGGAGTCAAGGGTCAGGATGAGACCGCCATACTGCGTACAGGGCTCGCAGAATTCCGATGCGTCACGCTCACCCTGCCAGGGCTCCGGGTCCCGGGGAGCTTTCCAGCGAAGATCGCCAACAGGAGGCTTTGCGTAAGGAATGCCAAGCCAGGCGAACGTGTCACTGTCCCACTCTTTTCCTTTGATGGTTCCGTAAGAAGTATTACGAATAAGAGGGGAGTTTTCACTGTTGAGAGAACTGAGTGCCGCTGATCCGTTTCCGGGCGCGTCGGGATCATTGAAACAGGATGAAAAACCAATGCTTACGAGTAATAATAAGATTACTATTGATAGATTTTTAACTCTGCGATATTGCTTCATATAGAGCTCCTTTTTATATTTTTTTATATGATTCGCAAGGCTCACCCATTTATAATTCGCAAAAGGATTATCGTCAAGCAGAAAAACCGGACAGTCGGTTTTTTGAGTCGCCGCTCAGACCGGTTTGTCCTTTTTTATCTGACATGCCGCGCCGGGCATCTCGCTCCTGGTTGTACTCTGAACCCTGTACAGTACATATAGTTTTGTCTTATTCAAAAAAAATAACTTGAATATTTAGATTTTTTATTGTTAAATATATTAGCAATTCACGAAAATTGTGCTGCTGCAATAAAAGGAAAACGGGAAATGAAGGCCGATAATTATTCAAATAAACGGGTCCTGATTATTGAAGATTCTCCAACTAGCCAGGCGCATCTAAAAAAGATGTGTGAAGATATGGGCTTTGAACCCATGGTGGTGGACAATGGAGAAATGGCCCTGGAAAAATTAGACAAGTATTCTTTTTTATTTTATATTGTAGATCTTATGATGCCTGTTATTGACGGCAGGACTTTTATTATCCACTTAAAAAAGAAATATCCCGATGCCTTTATTATTGTTCAAACTTCCGACACATCGGAAACTACCATGCTTGAAATATTACAGCTCGGGATCTCCGATTATTTTAACAAACCGGTTGTTTTTGAACGTCTTGAAAAAATTATAGAAGAAGGCTTACAAAAAAAAGAAAAATAATAATATATGCCTCCCCCGCCTTCGGCGGGGGAGGCATATATTTCAGAAGTTATTAATAAACCAGAGGGGGGGGGACATGCGTGCTGCTGAATTAGTAAAAACCTCATCTAAATTTCATGCAGGGGAAGCGGTAAAGTTCGCGTTCAAGTTTCCTTCTGAGGCAGTATTGCGTTCGATAAACGCGCTCCTCGCGAGGATCTTATCGGCGCATGATATTGTGTTTCTTCTGGACTCCCTTACTACAATTCTAAGGGAACTGGTTTTTAACGCCATAAAAGCAAATGCCAAAAGAGTTTATTTTAAAAACCTGGATTTAAATATCGATGATCCTGTTTCTTATGAAAAAGGAATGAAAGGTTTTAAAGAAAAGATCGCCGAAGATATTTATTTGTTTAAAAAGGACCTGAAAGAGAGTGACCATACCATACGAATTACCATACAAAAAGAAGAGGATAGTATACAATTAAAGATTTCCAATAATGCCCCGCTTCTTCCGGCGGAATTGAAAAGTATAGAACAGAGAAAAACCCTGGCCTTACAATGCGAAGATTTTAACGAAGTATTTGATATGGAGGAAGAGGAAACCGAAGGGGCCGGCATGGGGATCCTGCTCATTATTCTTCTTTTGAAAAATACGGGTATTGGGGTAGATTCATTTAAAATTGAACCCGGTGAAAATAAGACAACGGCTCTAATTACTATTCCCTTGCGGGTTAAACCCGGTGAGGTAACAAGCGGCATAAAAGATATAATCGTAAAACAGGTCTATGGACTGCCTACCTTTCCGGCGCATATTGCGGAACTGCAAAGGATGTGCGGAAGACCCGATGCCGATATTGACCGCATCGCGGAAAAAGTTACGCATGATCCTTCTTTAGCGTCAGGGGTGTTAAAAATATCGAACTCGGCCGGGTTTTCCTCATCAAAAAAAATAGAGAATATCCATGATGCCATTATGGTAATCGGTCTTAAAAATCTTAATGCTATTCTTATTTCTACCGGGGCCAGAAAGATGCTGGATACACGGTTTTCCAGTTTTGAGCATATCTGGGATCATTGCAATAAGACGGCTTTTTACGCCAGGCAGATCGCGCTCCGGTACAAGCTCACTGCTGAACTTGAGAACGCTTTCCTTGCCGGCCTGCTTCATGATCTCGGGAAAATAGTTTTGCTCTCCACACACCTGGCAATGGCTAGCTGGATATCCGACATTGTAAAGAACAGGAAAATTCGAACATCAACCGTTATGGAAGAACTTTCCCTGGGGATTAGCCATTCTTCTATTGGGAAATTGATCGCGGAAAAATGGAATTTTCCCGACTATTTGCTGGGCGCTATTGAGTTCCATCATTCTCCCCTGGCAGTGGATGACGCGCAGCGGGATCTTGTCTTTGTCGTTTACCTGGCCAATATGCTCTGCGGCATTGATGCCGGGAACTACTCGTTCTATTACATAGAAGAGGAAGTTCTTGAGCGTTTTTCTCTCCTTGATGAAGAAGAGTTTAACAAGTTTCACGGCACCATAAAAAAGAAATACGACGAATTGTAATCCCCGTAGTGCCGGGACTAAGTCCCGGCAATGATTTCTTTCAGCAGCCGTTCTTTCCGGGTTAATTCTTGACAATTTCCCGGTTTATGATACTATAAATATGACCATATTACCTGCTGCGGGAGCTGCCATGACAAAAAATACCGTGGTAAAAGCCACTAAAAACGATATACCGGTAATCTGTGAAATTCTTTCAAAGGCTTTCGATAGTGACCCGTTTGTGAACTGGATGATAAAACAGGATAAGATCCGTGAAAAACGAATGATGAGAGTATTCCATATGTTCACGAAACATTTTGTTATGGAATACGGGCACGCGCTTATTGCCGAAGACAAACAGGGCGCGGCACTCTGGATTCCCCCCAATAATTTCAGCGCTTCAGCATTGAAGCAGTTGAGAGCTATTCCGGCGTACTTCAGGGCTATAGGGGCGGGAAAGATCGTGAACCGTTTGTATGGGCTTAATTACCTGGAGAGCTTTCATTTGCAAGAGTCTCATTTTTATCTTATGTTCATTGGTACCGATCCCGAAAGCCAGGGAAAAGGGGTGGGGAAATCCCTTATGGAACCCATACTTGAGCTCTGTGATTCCAGGGGAGTAGCCGCCTATCTCGAAGCCACCACGGAAGAAGTGACCGGTTTTTACCGGCCTTTCGGATTTGAGCTTACGGAAGTTATTACGATTCCAAAGAATGGTCCGAATTTATGGCTTATGAAGCGGGATCCGGTTCGTTAAAATCTTCGATCATCTCCCTCATGCGGAGTACCGTCTCGGAAACATTCTCCGCGTTAGTTGCCATATCGCCTGTTGTCATGGCGTTTTCCTGAATGTGTTCTCCAATGGACCCGATGGATTTAACGATCTCATCGGTGGCCCGTTTTTGTTCGTCTGTTGAGTCACTGATCTCATCGGACAGGGTTTTTACCTCTTCCGATTCCCGGTTAACCGTTTCATTGACCTCAAGATGGCTCTGCATGGAGGTGTCAATGTCGGCCAGGGTAGTGCTGATGGAGCTTATACCGGTGATTATTGAATTGATGTTATCGACAATATTCTTAATGCTTTCCTTGCCTTTCTGGATCTCAGTGTCATTTCCTTTGATGAGGGTGTCGATATCTTTAAGGCTCGTTGCTGTTTGATCCGCAAGCTTTGATACTTCGTCCGCTACAACGGCAAATCCTCTACCCGCGTCTCCGGCACGGGCCGCTTCAATCGCGGCGTTTAACGAGAGCAGGTTGATCTGGTCGGAAATATCGCCAATCATGCTGATAATCCTGTTCATGTCCGATGAACTGTTAATGATCTTGGTCATACTGTCGCTCATATCATTAAGGGATACTTCGCCGGACCTGGCCGTGGTGGATATTGAACCTGCCATTTCTACCGATTCTTTCAGGTGTGTGCCAAGATCGTTCATTGACCGGCTCTGTTCTTTTATTCTGCCCAGCAATCCCGACATCCGTTCCGATTGTATCCTGGATGTGCCGGAAATGACCTCAATTCCCGAAGAGATCTGTTCAATAGTTGCAGTAACTTCTTCGGCTGACGCGGCCTGGGACTGGGTATTTTCCGCGAACCGGGTAGAAGCGGAGGACATGCTGTTTGAGGAATCGGTTAAACTGAGTGAAATAGTATTCAACGCCTTAAAAAGATCTTCCATCCGCTCAAGATTATCCTTGTTCTCGTTCGACTCTTCAAAAACTTTCTCCTTGCTGCTCCAGTTAACCCTGATAATAAGATAGCAGAGCAGGGCCGAAAAGAGGGTGGCAAAGGCAAAATCACCTAACACCCGTTCCGGCAGGATCTTTAAGGCCTCTTCAATATGGGCGGCAGTATGCGGAACCTCAACAAGGAAAAATGTCGCTGCCGCGTAGGCCACGAAGAATACGGTTAATGCCATCATCCAGGCAGCCCGGCAAAACATGGCCGCGAGAATGAGTATGGCAAAAAAGAAATAGTAGTTTGTCATATATCCTATTTCACCGTTCAACTGCTCAATTAAAGAAAATCCTGTCATGCAGAGAGCCGAAACAAGGGTTGTGATATTCGCGGTCAGGTAATAATAGCCCTGTTTGAGAATGAACAAAATCCCAATATATCCTGCCAGGGCTCCAATGGCGATATAGACCCCTATACCGGTTATTGAACCGACTGCCGTTAAAACAGGCACCATCGCGGAAAAAATGATAATGCTGCCCAGGAGAAAGTATAGGAGCATCCGGGCTTTTTCACGCGTATGGAAGGTGGCGGATTCAAAATTGCTGAGAAAGTAGGCAGTAATGCTTTTGAACATTGTAAATCTCCAAAATAGAGGTATGAGGTATTTTATGATATTGTTTGTGTATTCTATAGTAAGTAAATACTTTTTTGTTTAATTTATAAAATAATGGATATAATTTAGCACTTTATTGTTGTTGACATTGCCGGAAAAGGTGCTACAGTTTAAGATGTGGAATAATAAGTGTGATATTATATTATTAAAATAACTGTTATGAACAATGATATAAAATTAAATGATCCCATCCTGATTGTGGAAGATTCAACGATGAACCAGAAACTTTTGCAATCCTATTGTGACTCTGTGGATATTGAAAGTGTAATTGCCGGAAATGGGCAGGAGGCTTTGGAACTTTTAAAGACCCGGCGTTTTTCGGTTTTCCTGGTGGATCTTATGATGCCCGTTATGGACGGAAGGGAGTTCATTACCCATTTAAAAGAAAAGGAGCCCGATGCCGTTATCCTGGTACAGACAGCGCTTGATTCGGCTGAGACCATTATTGGTATTATGAAAATGGGGGTCTTTGATTATATTATAAAACCAATCCAGCTCGATCCTTTCTTGAAAACGCTTTTTAAAAGTCTTGAGTTTAAACGCCTGAAAGATTATAAAGAAATACAAAAAGCCCGTTTTAAAGCTGAGATTACAAAGATCCGCGAGATTGAGGCGGCACTGCTTCCTTCCTTTAACAAACTGGCGGGATTTGATACTGCCTTTTCCATCCTGCCTGCTGAAGATCTTTCCGGTGATTTCCTGGACGCCTACACTATTGGAGGTGATCTTTTCCAGGTTATCCTGTGCGACGTCTCCGGTCATGGAATTGCTTCTTCGTATATCGGGGCAAAGATCAGGAGTATGTTTAAATCCGTTTCCCGTGAGGAGCTCCCCCCTTCTTCATTGATCCGGGATGTTAATAATACCCTGGTTCAGGAGCTGTCCAGAGTCTCGTATTTTGGTACGGTAGCCGCATGGCAAATAGAGACCGGAAGCGGGAAGGTGAAATATGCCTCAGGAGGGCATCTCCCGGGATTTTTGTATAGCGCTGGTGATAAAAAATGTTCCGGGATCAAGGGAGATGGTCCGCTCATTGGTCTCATTATAGAAAAGCATTATAGCGAAGTCAATTTTACCATGAACCCCGGGGATTATTTTCTCGGCTATACCGACGGTATAACCGAGGCTCTCGGTCCTGATGATAAAACAATGTATGGCGAAAAACGATTGATTGAAGCTTTTATTGAAGCAATCGAGCATCCCCTGTCGGAGGGAGAAAGCTCGGCCAGTGATATTATTCTTTCTATTCTCGCGTCGGTTTATGATTTTACCGATTGTACGGAACAGCAGGATGATGTTTCAATTATTTGCTTGAAGAAACAGTAAATTATAATGTTGATGGAGCAGGAAAATTGAACGGTATCGAATATGACTATCCTTGTTGTTGAAGATAACCAGATTAATATGGTATTGTTGAGATCCATGCTTGAAAAGGCCGGGTACAGTTATACCTGCGCCTTTAGCGGAGAAGAGGCCGTGGAAAAGGCCGCGAGTTCCGAATTTGATATTATTCTTATGGATATTGACCTGCCGGGTATTGACGGCGTGGAAGCGTTCAAACAGATCGGGAACAGGAAAAAAGCGACCGGAGGCAGTTTGCCGCCAACTATTGCCCTTACCGCCTACTCCGAAGATGAAGAGAAAGAGCGTTTTATTGAAAAAGGATTCGCTGGATTTATTTCAAAACCTGTTGATTATGAGAAATTGATTGAAATACTAAAGGATCTCTTATAAAATTTAGCAGCACTAAACTTTTTTTTTAATGTTACATAAAGTCATAAAAATGTACTTGAATAGTTTTTATAAAGAAGGCATAATACTGTGAAGGGTGGTCACTATACGGACTGTTAAAGGACAGTGCGGTGTTCTATCAATTTTGCTAGTGGAGGAGAATAATTATGGCATCAGTTGAAAACAAAACAAGAATATCATTACGGTTTAAGCTAATTGGGTTTAGTGTAGGGGCTATTGTTTTCTCCATTGGCCTGGTCTCTGTTATTTCATATTTCATGGCCGACAGCGCCTTAATGAAGCAGGCGTTTAACCAGCTTACGGCTGTTCGTGAAAGCAAAAAGAGCCAGATAGAGCGTTTTTTTAGTGAACGGATTGGTGATATTACTGTTCTGGCTAAAAATCCATATGTTCTGGAAGCGTATAAAGACCTTGAGGCCGCTTTTGATGCCGGGGGGGGCCTGGAAGGAAAAAAATTCAAAGGGCATACCAATAGCAAATACGATGCGCCGCAGGTATACATCACAGCTCATGACAAACATCATGATGTTTTTGAGCATTATATGAAACAGTACGGGTATTATGACCTGTTCCTTATGTGTGCTGATGATGGTGATGCGGTCTATACTGTTACAAAAGAAGGCGATTTTGGGCAGAGAACGAGCGATATAGATTCTTCTCTCAAGGACGTATGGAAAGCGGCAAAAAACGGAAAAATCTCCCTTTCGGATACAAAACCGTATGCGCCGTCAAATAATATCCCTGCCCAGTTTGTTGCTGCTCCAATCAAGGATGGAAATAATAAAATTGTTGGAGTAGTGGCGCTGCAAATATCAATGGACGGAATTGAGGCTATTATGGGTGAACGCTCCGGTATGGGGGACTCAGGTGAATCCTATCTTGTTGGAGAGGACCATCTTATGAGGTCCGATTCCTATCTCGACTCCCTGGAGGTAAAAAAAGGAAAAGAATCAAAGTATAGTGTTGCTGCTTCCTTCGCAAAAAAGATTACCCTTGATACCGATGCCGTTAAAGAAGCCTTAAAAAAATCATCCAAGACCGAAATTATAGAGGATTATAACGGTAATGATGTCCTTTCTGCCTACGCTCCCGTTAAAATCGGAGATACTACCTGGGCTCTTATGGCGGAAATTGACCTGGCCGAAGTGAAGCAGCCGGTGAATAATCTGCGGTTCTGGATAATTATCATTGCGGTGGCAATTATCGCGCTCATCAGTTTTCTTTTATATCTTTTTATTAACAAGGGAATTATACAGCCCGTGACTCATCTAAAAGATGTTACGGGCATTATTGCCACCGGAGACCTTACCCAGCGGGTCCAGGTTATGTCCAATGATGAGATTGGTGATCTCAGTATCGATTTTAATAATTTTGTTATCAATATGCACGAGATGATCTCTCAAATTATAACCGCGTCGCAAAACCTGAGCCAGGCTGTTCAGGAGATTGCCAGCGGTAATGAAAATCTTTCCCAGCGTACTTCGGAGCAGGCTTCTTCCCTTGAAGAGATTGCCTCCACTATCGAAGAAACCACTTCCACGATCAATCAGAACGCCGACAATGCCAGGGAAGCCGACAGGGTTTCGGAAACCAGTAAGACGCTGGCGCAGAGCGGTTCCGGTGTTGTAAGCGAAGCGGTATCGGCTATTAACGAAATTAGTGATTCGAGTAAAAAGATCGGGGAAATTATTTCCGTTATAAACGAGATCGCGTTCCAGACAAATCTTCTCGCGCTGAACGCGGCAGTTGAGGCAGCCCGGGCCGGAGAACAGGGACGGGGCTTTGCTGTTGTTGCCGGTGAGGTTCGGAACCTTGCTCAGCGTGCCGCGAACGCTGCCAAAGATATTGAGGGGTTAATCAATGACTCTATTGAAAAGATAGACCGGGGTACCGAGCTCTCCAATAAGAGCGGTGAGGCTCTGAAAGAGATAAACATTTCCATTGAAAAGGTGAGCAAGATCATTGCTGAGGTTGCCGCTGCCAGTGCCGAGCAGAAACAGGGTATTGACCAGGTCAATGTTGCCGTATCTGAGATGGACTCCATGACCCAGCAGAACGCCTCTCTTGTTGAAGAGACCGCTTCGGCCAGTGAAGAGATGTCCAACCAGGCACAGGAACTTCTCGACATGGTTGAGAAATTTAAAATTGATTCAAACACATCCTCATCCGGTATAGGCTCCAAGAGGATCCAGCGGAAAGAGATTCATTTAAAGACGGGTGCCAGGAAACGTGCCGCTGCCGCTCCTGGAAATGAAGCTGCGGCTCCTGCCGCAGGAGCCGCTCCTCCGGCTGCCGGGGGTAAAGCTTCTCTTGATGATATTATGAAAGAAGAGGGCTTCGAAGAGTTTTAGGGTAGGGGCCTTTTCTGCGGAACGTGAAAGCGACGTTACGTAACGTCGCTTTCACTCCCCACCTTGCGGTGCTTTTTCTTCCTGCATAACCTCGTTCTTCCGTCTTTCCTCAACACCAATCACCAAACTATCTGCATACTTCTCGTAATCCGCAGTCATAAAGACCTGTTCCATGTCAATGGCGTCTTTGGGGCATACAGTGACGCATTCGCTGCAGTAGGTGCATCGCGACAGGAAGATAACGATCCGTTTTGACTTCTTTTCGTTCGCAACTACGGGGTATGCTTCTATAGCGTTTGCCGGACATACCTTTATGCAGAGCTGGCACCCAATACAGAGATTATAGTCAAAACTGAGCCTTCCCCGAAACTGTTCCGGCGCCGGAATAGGATTATTGATCAACCCTTGCGCCAGGGTATCTTTAATAGAATCCGGTATATACTTCACAGGAAAAAGATTCGTCGATTTCTTCCTAAAAAACTGTTCAAATATTTTATACGCTGCTCCGAACATAGTGTTATCCTCATTGTAATAATATAATACTCTTACCGAATTATTGGGTCCAGTGCTAATAACAAAAACCCTGCCAGGCTTAGCGTTGTAAGCGTTATTAAGAAAAGCTTCGCGACCTGTGAAATTTTAAACCTGGCCATAGCCACGCGAACAGTCGTTACCGCGAAAAAAGTAATAACAAAAACCTTTGTAAAAAAGAATAATACTTCACTTATAATTGATACGTTATAACCCGCGATAATTGTTCTAATGCCAAACAGGGTCTCAAGCCCCTGGGGAAAGAAAAATATTACCGCCAGGGAAGCTACCGCGAGAGCTTTCACGCCTTCAGCAAGATTATAAAATGCCAGGTACTTGCCGGAGTATTCGACAAGAAGTCCGTCCGCGATTTCTGTTTCCGCTTCCGCCTGGTCAAAGGGAATCTTCGCCAGTTCCGCGGGAATAATAACCAGCAGGGTAAAGGCAAGAAGGATTCCGCCGATAATGCCCAGGGGACCAAGCCCATGCCAGATGGGATGGGCAGCGATCGTTGCCAGGGAAAAGGACGGCAGATCAGGGGCCGCTTTGGTCATCTTCCATCCGAAAGTAATAATAATAACTGCCAGGGGAAGTTCCGTTGCCATAACAATAACCATTTCCCGCTGGGCTCCCACAGTGGCGTAGGGAGAACCCGAAGCAAACCCGCCCGCGATAAGAGCAATGGCCGGGACCATGAGTAGATACAGAATAAGAATGATATCGCCGGTATCCAGGAAAAAGGGGGTTGCTTTTGCAAGGAATGAGAAATAAGGAGCCCAGATATAAATCACCAGCAGCACTGATGAGGCCAGGGCCAGGAAGGGAGCTCCTTTAAATACCCATCGAACAGCATTCTCCGGGATAATCGTCTGCTTGTACATAAGTTTATTAATATCATAAAATGGCTGTAAAATTGGCGGCCCAATACGTGACTGGTAATAGGCAGCGAATTTACGGTCATAACCCTTAAAGAGAAGTCCCATAAGAATGCTGGCAACCAGAACTACTACGGGTATTACTAAAGAAAATATTAGCCCTTGCATTTTTTTGCCACCTCTTTCATTTTTTCAACACTCATTTTGTGTAAATCGGAATAGGAAAGCTGCATGTTGTTCCCCCCGGTATCAAGGAAACTCATCCGGTCCATACAGGCAATACAGGGATCAAGGGATGCTATTACAATCGGCAGATCGGCAATTTCGGTATTTTTAAGCATTGGTATCCAGCCAATGGCATTGGAATAGGTTGGCGCTTTAACCTTTACTTCTACCGGGCCGTCTCTAAAGGACATCATATCGTAATGGGAAACCTCACCGCGAGGTCCTTCATGGCGGCCGATGCCTTCACCTTCGATCTTTTTTAATGAGTTAAGAAGTTTAACCGCGCTGGTTTCTCCTATGATTGGACCGTCGGGCATATTCTTGATGCAGAAATTGATAATATGGATCGATTGTTTTATCTCAAGAACCCGTACAATAATTCTGTCATACACATCGCCAACGGGTTCTTTTCCAATATCTCTTGGAGAAACCGGCTCTAACCAGTCAATGTCGGGGTATGCTTCTATTGGGTAATCGACCCGCACATCTTTGCTCAGGCCCGAAGCTCGCGCCATTGGGCCAACCGCGCATAGATCCACCGCTTCCTGGCAGCTTAGAATTCCCACGTTCTGGCACCGGGCAATGACGCTTTTGTCGTGGATGAGAATGTCGTAGGTACGGTCGAATAGTTCGTTATAGTATTGCAGGGTTTCTTCAACCAGGGGATACTGCTCTTCAGTGATATCCCGCCGTGTGCCGCCGATGGAAAGCATTCCGTAGTTGATCCGGTTGCCGGTGATCCCTTCGAGGCAGTCCAGAACTTTTTCCCTGATGTTCCAGGTGTAGAGAAAGAGCGTATCAAAACCGATCTCATGAGCGGCGACCCCGGCCCAGAGAAGGTGGGAATGGAGGCGTTCAAGTTCGGCAACAATGGTTCGAATATACCGGGCTCTGGGCGGAACTTCTACATGAGCGATCTGTTCAATAGCGTGACAATATGCTAATGGGTGCGAGACCGAACAGATCCCGCATATCCGTTCCATGAGATATATTGCCTGGATAAAATTTCGTTCCCGGACGATTTTTTCTATAGCCCGGTGTGTATAGCCGAAGTCAATATCGGCATTAACAACCCGTTCTCCTTCAACGTCAAAAATAAACCGGATCGGTTCTTTAAACGCCGGGTGGGTAGGACCTATTTGTAATGGGTAAGTTACCGTACTCATACTTCTTCTCTCCTTAAGGGGGTCATCCCCGTTGGTAAATTGTCCGGGGTGAATATCCTTCTATTGTCGGGGATATCTTCAATGGTGACGCCCAGCATTTCACTGGTTTCCCGTTCCATATAGAGAATACCCGGGATAAGATCGGTGAGCGTTCGTATTCGCAAATCATCTTTTGGGAGCGTTACGGTTATAATTACCGGAAGCTCCCGGAAATTTCCCTCTCCAGCGAAAATGGTTAATGGGTATATGAGATCAAATTCATTCTCATATTCTTTTGAAGCCATGGGGCAGGCCACATGGGGAGGACCGAACTCTTTTAATAGCGCCACAACCCGGTGGAACACACTCCGGGTTACATTCATGCGGATTCCCTTTTGCTCAACTTTATTCAGGTGTCCCTCTTCGCGAACGAGAACTTCCGTGCTGAGAATCCCTTCTCCGAATCTTTCCGTAAATTTTGATATTATTTCTTCAGGAGTCATATTGTTATCCTTCTAATTTTTCCCAGGCTCGTGCCACGCCGTAAATAATTGCTTCGGGACGGGGCGGGCAGCCCGGGATATATACATCAACGTCGATAAAATTATCAATGGGACCGGCCATGGCGTATGATTCCTGGAAAACCCCTTTGGTGAGGCCGCAGCCGCCAATGAGGATAACCAGTTTTGGGTCCGGAACCTGTTCAACAACTCTCAGAACCTTATCTTTGATCTTTTCAGTGAGCGTTCCCGTAACCAGGAGAACGTCCGCGTGGCGGGGAGTACCCACCAGTTTTATGCCAAAACGCTCGGCATCATACCGGGGCATAAGTGTTGCCAGGATTTCAATATCGCAGCCGTTACAGGAGCCCGCGTTTATATGGAATGCCCAGAGCGAACGCTTGAGCGATTTTGCCATTGATTTTTCTTTTTGAAAAAATTTGATCATATCTCTCCTCCAAGAACAATAAGAAGAAGAGATACGGCCAGTACAATAACAAGCCATTTCATGTAATCGTTGAGATTACCGGAGTGAATTTTTTCCATCTTCTCATAATAGGCATCCAGGGCTTTTCTAAATCCCCAATAGAGATTGCTTCCCTGAACATTATAATCTATCTCATCGAGATTCCCTGAGTTAAAGGGTTTTACCTGTTTGCTTTCTTTGTTATAGTCCCTGCGAAAAAACAGGCGTCCCCATAAGAATATCAAAAAGTATAATAAAACCAGGACACCAACAAGCACCAGGGGATACCAGATGACTCCTGTTTTTTGAGCAAAGATTGTATTTACAATTGTATTATAATCCATGGCATTATTCCTTTAAAAAAGTCTTGCCAGCCCTTCTACCGCAGGCTCGACTATTGTTTCAATTATTATCTCCGGAAAGAGCCCAAAGAGAATAACGAGCACGCAGAGCAGCCCCATTCCAATCTTCATACCCGGAGAAACAGGCTCTTTGTCTACAACCAGGTCGTCCCGCTTTGGTCCCAGGAAGGCGCTGTAAAAAACCTTTACAAAAGAGGCAAGGGTTAACACCGAAACGAACATGGCAATTATGGAAAGGAGCGGGCTGAATTTATAGACCGACTCGTAAATAAGTAATTTAGAGGCAAACCCGTTAAAGGGAGGAATTCCGGCAATGGCAAGAGCCCCAATAATAAATGCGATAGTGGTAAACGTATCTTTGTGAGCCATGCCAACCATGGAATTAAGATTCCTGGTGCCAAAGCGTTTCGCCATCACCCCTGATGTTAAAAAGAGAAGTCCCTTATAAAAGGCATGGTTCATGATATGGAAAATACCCCCAATCATGGCAAGTTTGCCGAATACTTCAAAAGAGGTGCCGCCGTCGTCCGTACCGTAAACAGCAATACCCACACCAACGCCAAGGAGCATATACCCGGTTTGCGACACCGCGTGAAACGCCATAAGACGTTTAACATCGTGCTGAACAAGGGCCATGGTTACTCCAATAAACATGGAAAGAACGCCCAGAATAATCACCACCCATCCAAGGATCTCAAAGTCGATGGAGGTTGGCATCCAGGCCCGTCTTTCGGGGTTGCCAAAAAGAGAAAAAGAGAGCCTGAAGAGACCGTACAGGCTGGCCTGGCTTGAGGCAACCAGCATGGCAGTAATGGGAGCGGGAGCCTCGGAGTAAGAGTCAGGAACCCACATATGCATGGGGATGGCTCCGGCTTTCATGGCAAGCGGTACCAGCATAAAGATCAGCGCGATCTTGTCGAGCAGGGAATAGTTCATAACACCGTACAGGTAATCGATATTAAATGAGCCATATTGCGCGTATAAAAGCCCTATGCCGATTAAAAGAAGAGCGGTTGCTACAGCGCTAATAAGAAGATACTTGTAACCGGCATAGGGGGGATGATTTTCATCAACCCGGTATGCTACGAGCGCTGCTGATGATATGGAAAGGATTTCAATTGTCACAAAGAAGTTAAACAGGTCGTTGGTAAATTCAAGCCCTATCATCCCGGCCATCATAAGGATCATGAGGATGACATAATATTTTTTATTGCCCGTTTCGGGAATGAATTTCCATGAATACATAAAAGCGGCAAAAGTGATTATTCCCGAGATAAGGGCCATAAAGAGCGAAAACCCGTCAATTTTAAGAACAATCCGTATGGGAAAGGTAATTCCTTCGGGAATGGGGCTCATGGTGTCGGCGGCGCCAACAACATAATAGAGAACATTGCCGTCCATTGACACTTGCGGGATAAGTGAGATAACGAGCATATTAACAACACATATCACCAGGAAGGCGAAGACATTCCGCGCCTTTGAACCCGTAAGACTGATTATGGGAATAAGAAAAGCCCCGGCCAGGGGAATGGCAATTATGAGAATGGGAATATGTTTATTTATAAATTCAATCATGATTTTCAATACCCTGTAATTTTTGTATATCGAGTGTTTTATTGTTTCTATACGTTAATACCGCGAGTGTGAGCATTAAGGCACTGGTGGCAAAACCAATAACAATGTTGGTTAATATCAAGGCCTGTGGTGTTGGCAAAACCATACGCAGTGAATCAAGAGAGGGAGCAAGCGTGAATATGGGAGCTGTCCCTTTGGGCCGGTAGGCCAGCGCTATGAAAAAAAGATTTATTCCCGATTCCAGAATATTCAGGGCGATAACTATTTTGATGAGGTTTCGCTTATATAAAACCGCTGTGAGCCCGAAAAATATTAATAGAACCGCTGTTACATATAGAAAAAAATCAGTCATATCTGTTCCTCTTTCTTCTTATCATTTCCCGTATACGGACTCACGTAATACAGCGAAATAAGGATAATGCTGAGACCGCAAAAGACCTCAATACCAACCGCCAGGCTGAGCAAGGGCAGTATACCGCCGGAGTTTAAATAGCCCGGGTTTGGACCAAATTCAATAACCTTGCCAAAAAAATCCATTGATCCGTTAACCAGGAAATTGTTGAGAAATGCCGCCCCAATTCCCGCGAAACCGAGTCCGATAAAAATTGAAAGTCCCAGGGATTCAAAAATAGAGAATATTTTATTTGTTTTTTGCAGATTTTTTGTAATGAGAGCACTAATGAGCAGCAGGGCAGTTCCCGAAGCCATTACCGCGCCGCCCTGGAACCCGCCTCCCGGAGAGAGGTGTCCGTGGATAACCATGTATACCCCGAAAATAATAATAAGGGGATACATAAGAAAAGAACCGAAAACAATAATGCGTGAAACATTTTGCGGATATCTCCAAACCCTGGTTTCAGGACCTTCAACAACTTTTGCCGATTTTAAAAGGCTGAACAGGAGCATGGAAATACTGGAAACCACAATAAAAAGGACCGTGGCTTCTCCCAGGGTGTCGTAGGCCCGGTAATCAAAAACCACACTGGTTACGATGTTATTTGACCCGGTTTCCCGTTGTCCGTTCCTCAGGTAATAATCGTCCATGGTATTGACATTGGTTATATCGGTTACCGCAGTGCCGCGGTCTTTGAATACATCCTTGTTCCCCAGGGGGGTACCAACAGGATGAAGATGCAGGATGGCGATAAAAAGAAATCCCGCGATGAGCAGTGTTGAAAGAAAACCGGCAAGCTTCATAATATGTTACTCCTCTCTTCTTTTGGTGAGGCGAATAGCTAAAACAAATATACAAATCGTCAGGGCGGCTCCAATAGCAGCCTCAGCAATGGCAACGTCCGGAGCGTCCAGGTGAAAAAACATTAACGTAAGGACCAGGCTAAAAACCGAATAGATAACAACACTGGCGAGCAGGTCCCTGAAATAGAGCGAGAGAAGAGCTGTAATTATGAGCACAATTGACATGAGTATAAATATAATTGAATATATCATCGGCTTACCTCTCTTCTTTGTTTGTCTTTATATTCATTTATTTCCGTGCCGTATGGTTTTATTCCCGCGATCAGGGAGGCCCGTGCTATGGCATGGGCGCTTACGGGGTTGGTGAAAATAATAACAAGTAATGCCAGGCCCGAGTGGATAACAATTGTCATTGTGGCTCCGTCGTTGTGCAAAAAACTTTCAACCATAACTCCCGAAACGATCAGGATCGCGCCAAAAGTGGATGTTTTGGTTGCGGCATGGAGCCTGGTAAAGATATCGGGAAAACGGAGCAGCCCCACAACGCTCATGGCATCGACAAAAACACCAATTGATATTAAAAAATACGCGGTATTTTCCATAGGTTATTTTTCCTCTCTAATAAGATAGCGGGAAATAAATAATGTCCCGATAAATGAAATAACACCATATACAATCCCGATATCAATATAGAGCGCCTCCCGTTCCATGGCGCCCATGAGAATCATCAAGGTAATAATCAGGGTATTGATGGTGTCCAGGGCAACGATTCGCTCCGGCGCGTTATGGCTAAAAACAACGCGTATTACCATGAGGAGCACATAGACCGACAATAACAGCCCAATTATAAGAAAAAAATCTTTCATAGTGTGTTAACTCCTTTTAACCAAAAAAACGTTTAACAAAAAAATGTAATACTCCGGAAACGTCACGGGGTGTTGCCTTATCCCCTTTTTCTTTTTCCCAGTTGAGACAATGAATATACATATCGTGGGTATCTTCTTCCATCGCGATAGTGAGTGTTCCCGGAGACAGGGTTATTGTATTCGCCAGCAGGTACGCGCCGGCCTCATTTTTTAGCCCGGTTTCAACTTTCACTATGGCAGGTTTTATTCTTCCCGACAATATTCTATACATAACTTCAAAATTAGCAATGATCAATGAAATTAAAAAGGGGCCAACCAGGTAAAATACTCCCAGGAACCAGAGTACGGGATTCAGTATGTGCCAGGTTACTTTGCGCGGAAGAATCCGGTATGCCACTGCACTAAAAAGGAGACTTATGACAAGAGAAACCCAGATCTCTTCCATAGGCCAGAGAAAAAAATCACTACCCGTACCGGCGGTGAATACCAGGTACGCGAAAAAACACATTAAAAAATAAAAAAGAAATCCCATTGCAATCCTCCTTTTTACTGCTGCCGGTTATGTTAAGTACTTTACAAATATGAATGTATTGGTATAGTAAAAACCATATAATTTATAGACAATAGGGTGATATGTGTTCACCCGGACTCTGTTCATAACCGGAACTGTAACCTATAATTTATACCACATTGAAAATATCAATGCAATGATTTTTTTGTATTTTTATGAGTATATTGAAGCATATATATATTTTGTTTCGAGATAACCGAGAAGACCTAAATCATACTTATTGGCTATTTGCGTCAATAAAAAATATTATCAAATCCATGAAAAGTGGTTCGGAATGATAATTCCGAACTTCCGGATCTACAGCGGGAGTCTGTTGTCATAAATCCGGACAGGGAGCGCCCGGGAGGGCGGGTTGACAGTTGGCAGTTGACGGCGGGAGTCTTTTCCCCTCTGTCAACCGTCAACTGTCAACTAAAAAGGAGGAAATGATGGCGCGGTATGTGCTTTTAGGAGTGGGGAGCAGGCTTCGGAATGATGATGCGGCCGGGAGTATTCTGGCGGAGCGTTTTTCCGAACGATGCGGTGCCGGGGATGAGAATTCCTTATGGCGGGTTATTGACGCGGAGTCAATGCCTGAGAATTATACTTCTATTATTAAAAAAGAACGGCCCGAGCTCCTGGTTATTGTTGATGCCTGTGATCTGAAAAAAGAGCCCGGGGAATTCGCTATTGTAGAGTTGTCGCAGCTTTCACAGGCAAGCGGATTTAATACCCATACGGTTCCTCTTTCTTTCTTTATAGAGTACCTGGCGTCCCTGGCGCAAAAGGTGCTGTTTATTGGAATACAGCCCAAAAATGTCGATATCGGAGAGGTCGTGTGCCCGGAGGTGGAGAAGGCTGTTGAAGCGTTGATTCTCTTGTTGGAGAAGGAGGAGTTTGAAAAGATTCCGCGGCTCTCTTAAGAAACTAATATTTGCTTGTGCGCGGGTCTGAAAGCATCCCCTCTTCTAAATGCTGCGGAACTCGCGTTGCTCAAACAGTCCTCACATTTAGAAGAGGGGATACTTCCAGACCAGATACAGCCCGCAATATTATTTAGTTTCTGACGTATTTTTTCCCCGCCGGGGCGGGGTCAGTTGCTCCTAAGAAACTCTTTTAGAATAGGGCTGGTTCCCGGGAAGAGAGACGTTGCGTGCAACGTCTTTACGGGTTGGTTTCCCGGAGATTTGTCCCGGGTCAACACCACAGAGGGGGAATCCCAAATAAACACCGTGAG
>JAAENB010000518.1 GCA_024224995.1 bacterium
TATTAGAATTCATTTTTACCCCCCTGATTCAGGCAATAATGATTTTATTGTTGGATATATAGGTCTGCATTTAAAAACAATAAAGTATAAATAAAAGACCGGCCCCCCCTCGTTATGAGAAGGGGCCGGGTAATGTTTTTGGCCTGTGACTCGTTTAGTTATTATTAATAAAGTTGACCCAATTGGGAGCGGCTCCGGCAAAGTCGATATTGGCGGATGAATATGACGAGCTCACAAACTCCTTTGACGGAGGGAAGTAAACAGCAAGTCCGTGGCTGTTGGCATGAGCGGTCCCTTTTATATGATGCAGAACAGCAGCGTCAATAGCTGTTTGAACAGCGGCTCGCTCCGCAGCATAGCCGCCGGTTTCTTTATTACAGAAATCATAAATATCGAGATAATAGTACCCGAGGTGATAGGAAAATTTGTCGCAGGACATCCAGCTGGCCTTGTTCGAATACTGCCCGTTAAGCGCCGAACCCAGCCTGTCAATAGCGCTCGCAACAGGACCGATCTTAGAAAGATCCGCCGCAGTAAGGGTAATATTTGAATCCGTAAGCCCCGGACCCTCAACATTGGTACCCGTAGTATATGCGGTATAATATTCGTCAATAATGTACTTGTAAAAGGATTCCGGGCTAATGCTGCCGGAAGATTCTTTAACCCGGTTCATTATTTGAGTATATGGATAGCCGTACCCGGGAATGGTTTCCGAAGAAGAGAGCAATATGGAAGCAACATCTCTCAGTTCATAGGCCACTTCAACCATGCTCATTAAGCAGGCATCCATGGCCACAATGGCAGCTTTGTTTCCGCCCATAGACCGGGCCATGGAATCTTTTATTTCCGGCATATAGAGAGAGTCATTCCCGTTAGACTCATCCCGGCAAATGGCTTTATTTACGGGCACCGGCTCCTTAATGGCTTTAGAGCCGCTTCTCCAGCCGCCGCCGTGATTGGTAAAGAGCATCATATAGTTTTTTGCCGGGTAATTTTCCCGGCAAAAAGAGATGAATTTTTCCAGCGTTTTTCCGTCTCCCATATTAACTTCAACAGACGTAGAGGATTCGGTAATGCCCAGAGAAGGGATCGCTATTCTTTTTGACGCGTCACAGAGAGTGTTGTTATACCCATTTGAGTCATAGCCGATCTCAAAGGCCCGGGAATCGGTCCAGTTCCCGTCTCCGCTCCAGTGGCCGTTAACCCGGTCGATAAGGGCAATAACCGTAACTTTGTCCCTGTCGAAATTGACCCCTTCAATTTCGTTAACATCATTGAGTAATAATCCTTCAAGGTCATTATCAGCATCAACATAATACATAATAACCCAGTCACGGGATTCGTCCTGGCTGCTGCCGTGCCCGGTAATATTCAGAATGTAGGAGCCTTCATCTGCGTCGGAATTTGAGATAGTTATGGAGGCAGTAAAAGTACCTGTGGCTGCGGGATTAAATTGTACCCGGAACAGGCTCTTTTTACCTGCCGCGATACTGCCGGCAGTCGCGTTTTTGAGGGTGAAATTGCTTGTGTCGGAAAGCACGATCGTTGAAACGGATAAGGCGGCAGATCCCTGGTTTTCAATAGCGAATTCCACGGCCGGGCCTGTTTGCCCCGTAACAACGGGATCAAAGGAATAGGCTGTGCCTCCGGAGGAGTATTCACTGCCCCCGCTGGTGAGCGCGATTTCCGGGGCAGCGGTGTTTGTGCCCGTTCCGGTAATGTTCAGTATAAAAGTTCCTTCATCGGAATCATTACTGGAAATAGTAACCGCGGCATTGAACGTTCCCGTAGAAGACGGCGCGAACGTAAGCGAAAAGGACGTGGAGCTTCCCGCCGCAATAGAAGCGGCAGCAGTATTGCCCAGGCGGTAGTTTGTGGTGTCGGACAATACGATACCTGAGATGCTGAGATCTCCTTCACCCTTGTTCTCAATGGAAAATTGTACTACGGGGCTTGAATACCCCGTAGTAATGGTGCCGAAGGAATAGGCGCTGCCGCCGGAATTGTACCCGGCATCCTTAACCTCAACAGCAATCTCCGGCTGCGCGAGACTTGTTCCTGTTCCTTTAATATTGAGGACGTATATTCCTTCATCGCTATCGTTATTGTATATTGTAATGGCGGCAATAAAAATACCGGCTGAAGCGGGGCTAAAGGTTACCTTCATTGTTGTACTTTTTCCCGGGGCAATAGAGTTGGTGCCCGGTTTTTCCAGGGTGAAGTTTGACGGGTCCGATAGAATAACATCTGTTATTTGAAGATCGCCGGAGCCGGCGTTGGCAATGGTTATGGTTGCGGGAGGTGAGGATGATTTTTCGGCAACGGACCCGAAATAGAAGGGCATTCCATTACTCGCGATTTCATTGTGACCCTGTTTGATTTCAATTTCCGGTTCCGAAGAGCCCTGTTCTGAGTTGAAACAACCGGACAACAGAACAGCACAAAAAATTATTAGCAGACTTTTTTTCAAAATGGTACCTCTAAATATGCTTTTTAGAGCATTATTTTTAATCAAATCTTACAAATATATTAAAAAAAAGCAGGATCGTCAACTGCGGCAGTGATTTTTTTTGGTTTTTTTGAGATTTTTTTTAAAAAAAGTACTCTTACCAGATCTGGTAAATTTTGAAATGAATATTTCCCTGGCTTTCCCTGGTTGAATCGAGGTAGTCCCAGCCGAAGTAGAACGTAGACTGGAACTGGTCAAATACAATGATCCAGGCGGAAAAACCGAAGACCGCGCCAAACTGGTTCCCAATAAGATCGTACCCGGAACCGTGAAAAGAGACGAGGTCAACAAAAACACCGGCATAAAAGAAGTCTTTATACAGGGAGACCCGGTATTCATTGGCAAGGCATATGAAGCGCCTGGTGTGATAATCCCTGCCCATAAAACCTTTAAATTCCGTATCTGAGATGGGGATCTCATAGTTATGGTCAGGTGAGCCCCAGACGATTTGAGTATCGAAATCGGTAGAGTAAATATCCCGGTTTTCGAATTCGAAGTCGTAATTGCCCAGGAGTTTGGTTGTATTAAAGGGGTCTTCTTTGAAATAGTGGTTAAACGTGAATTTTAATTCCCTGGTTACGGGGCGTCCAATGCTGAAGGGAATAATGTTGAGTTTTATTTGCCATTCAAGAAAGGGATAGGCAATGGAGTGCTTATATACGGAAGTCGGCGGAGTGATTCCCTGCTCAGCAGTGGAGTCATTATAAAAGACCCGTTCAGCGCCAACCCCGGTATAGATCTTTAAGTTATTCAGAATGGTAATACCGGGGAAGAGGGTGCCCCGCAACAGCACATAGTCATACACGGAAAGCCCAAGGTCTTCTCTCGACATTTTGGAAATATAGAGTGCGCCCTTGATCTTTGGAGTGAAATAATTGTTCAGTGTTGGAGTAAGATGATAGCTCGAACCTGCTTCAAAATACTTCATCCGGGGAGCCTGGCCGAAATTGCCGTCAATACCATACATAATCCCGCTCGAGGCGTTTACTCCAAAATGATCTTCATCCATAAGGAGGCTGTCGCTATTATACCCCATACTGGGAATAAATCCTTTAACCCCGTGAATTTTTAGTTTGATAGTAAGACCGTATTTTTGTTTAAAGCGGTAAAATTTTCCCGTAGTAGATATATAAATAACCAGGTTAAAGCGGTGCCAGATGCTATTGATAAAGGGGAGTTCCTGTTTGCCCAGGATTGGGATATTCAGTTCCCTGTCCAGCTGGAAACGGGATTTATCGAAATCTTCATCGGGTTTTAGTTTGTAGGTTAAACTAAGAACTTCGTATTTTTTTTTAAAGATTTCCAGGTTTTTTTCAAGGGAATGGATATTAAAGATCTTATCCTTGAGCTCAAAATCCTTTTTCATTCGAACCAGTTCAACTCCCCCAATATCGTAAAAGATAATTTTTCCCAACCGGCCTTCATCAACAAAGAGGGAAAGAGAGGTCTCTGTTCTTTCAATGACGTATGTCATGACCAGGGTATAGCCCTGATCTTCATAAAAGCCTTCAATGGCATCAACAACGTCTCTGACGGATAATTTTCCCGATTCGTACCGGTTTAATTTAAGGTTATTAAAAAGCGCTTCTTCCGAATAGATTCGCAGGCCGGAAATGGAGAGAGTCCGTTTCGCGGCAAAAAGACTTGAAGGGAGTGTAAGCAGTAGAATAAGGAGGCTTATACAAAAAAATATAAAAGATTTATGTGACAATAACGGCATAGTTAACAGAAATTATTTTTGATGGTATCCATAAGAGTCGCAATATTCCTGTCTTTCAGAGAATAGAACATGAAATTTGCTTCTTTTCTACGGTTAATGATACTTGCTTTTCTTAAAACCGTTAAATGCTGTGAAATATTTGATATGGTGGAGCCGAATTGCTGTTCAATCTCACCAACATTTTTTTCACCCTCCATAAGAAAACAGAGAATCTTTAGCCGAATGGGGTGGGCGATTGATTTTAATATCTCAGTTACTGACTCTACCTGTCCTTCTGAAAAGAGCATAATTACTTTCCTTTATTTAATGTTCTTTGTATTCTTCCGGGAGTTTTAGTATTAAGGTAATTTGTAAAATACCCGCCGCAAAATGTCAATGATATATTATCACTCCGTCATATTAATTATGCCGATTTTTTTTCCCTGAGCGGGACAATCTCCGATTCAAAATAGTCCAGGATATTGAGCATTTTGAGTATTCTGGCAGCTGAATATGAAAGGATAAGCAAAAGATCATTTTCGTGTTTATTTATAGTATTTTTGGCAATAATCAGGAACCCGATAAAAGAAGAATGAATATCTACCGTTTCTCTCAGATCAAAAATGATATTATTATCCCTGGACTGGAGCTGGAGTTTTTCAGTGTAGAGAGAAACATTCTCAAACCCGATGCGGGCAGGGAAGATCCATTCTTTTTGATTTTTGAGCCTTGCGTTCATAATATGTAACATCCTTGTCCCTGTTATTATGACTATTGTCTTTGAAGCCTTATAATACTATTGTCGTAATATTTTGAGAGAACATTAGAAATTTTTTGTTTAAAAAAAGGTAAATGTGCTGTTTTACATAAAATGCTTGAATTATTTATAAAAAGGAGTATATTTTGTAGGAGCGGCATTAGCCGCGCTTATGAATATTGAGAATTAAAAGTACTTGAAAAAAGTGTGATAAAATTTTTAATGGTGCGGTAAATGAGATAGGAGAGTTTCACAATGCCCGACCGGAGAAAGAAAAAAGTACTCATAAAAACTGATGTTGAGCATTTGCGAAAGCTCTTTATTATGCCCGATTCTCCTGACCATTTTATAGAATTTGGTACGGAACTGCTCGATCTTATTCATAATTTCTTCCAGGAAAAAGGGGGAATTCACAGTTCAATATCGATTCCGGACCTGGAGAAAATTTTTTCAAATATCAATATTCCCAAAGAGGCTCACCTCCTTAAAGATGTTCTGCTGGAAATTAAGAAAAAAATTGTAGCTCATTCCGTAAAAGTGGGTAATCCCTATTATATTGGCCATATGACCAGTGCGGTTCCATATTTTATGATCCTCCTTGAAATGATAATCGCGGCACTGAATCAAAACCAGGTAAAGATCGAGTCTGCCAAAGCTTCGACATTTGTAGAGCGTGAGCTGCTTTCATGGATGCACAAGCTTGTTTATAATAGAAACCAGGGTTTTTATAAGGCAAATATACAAAACCGTGAAGTTGCCCTGGGTAATGTTACGTTTGACGGAACTATGGCCAACCTGACAGCTCTTCTTGTTGCCAGGAACAAGGCATTTCCTCCGGATGAACGCTTTCCCGGGCTCAGAAAAGCCGGTATTGTGGAAGCATTCCGGCATTACGGATACGGCAGGGCAGTGGTCCTGGTATCACACCGGGGGCATTATTCCCTGTCAAAAGCCGCGCGAATTATAGGGATCGGTTCCGACAATGTTATCAAGATCCCTGTAGACCATAAGAACAAGATAGACCTGTATAAGCTGGAAGAGGTATGCAGGGATATCCGGAACGCGAATAAAACTGCCGGGAATAATAAGATCAAGATCATTGCAATGGTAGGCATTGCCGGAACTACTGAAACAGGGAATATCGACAACCTGAGAGAAATGGGACGAATTGCCAGGGAAAATAACGCTTATTTTCATGTTGACGCGGCATGGGGAGGCTCGGTGCTCCTTGTTGATGATTATCGATACCTGTTCAATGGTATTGAAAAAGCCGATTCCGTAACTATTGATGCCCATAAACTGCAGTATACCCCGGTTTCCATGGGAATGGTCTTGTTCCGTGATGAAACATCATTGGATCATTTAAAGCATACGGCAAATTATATTATCCGGCCCGATTCCGTAGACCTGGGAAGGTTTTCAGTGGAAGGATCTCGTCCGTTTTCCGCTCTCAAACCCTGGGCAACACTCAAAATATTCGGGACCGACGGATTTAAGCTGCTTTTTGAAATGGCTTTTGAACTTACTTCGGTCCTTCGGGGCCTTATAGAAGTTCATCATAACTTTGAGCCCATGAACCATCCGGAGCTCTTTATTTTTAATTACCGCTTTGTACCGGAAAAGGTCCGGGATAAACTTGAAACACTCAGGTTAAAACTGAAAGGGAAAAATCATAAATCTTCTCTAAACGAACTGGCACGAATTGAAAAGATCAATGTCCTGTTAAATGAGCTGAATATTGAACTGCATAAAGATTCACGGGAAGAAGATACCAGTTTTGTTTCACGGACAATGTTCGATTCTCCCTATTATTATTATCAAAATATAGTAATTCTCCGGGCTATTACTATTAATCCTCTAACAACGCCCGAGATATTAAAGGAAATTATTGAAGCGCAAAACAGGATAGGTCTAAAGATCTATAAGGCGGAATTCGCGAGCCGTCTTGACCGGGTATAGCCCGGTTTTGCAATAATATTCCCATACCCCGAGTTAAAACTATGAAAAAAAGATCAACCCTTATAGCAATTTTTTTACTGCTCTGCGGAGTCCTTACGGCTCCGGGGCATACACAGCCTGCCCATTCCTATACCGTACTCAATGGGAAAATAGTAAAAACCGTAAATACGGTCACTGAAACCCTCCCGGTTAAAGGAACGGTCCTTCATGTATCATCCACCGGTGATGAGCTCTTTTATATCAGCCTCATGGCTGATGAACCCCCAACCCCAACCGAGGAGACCGAGCCGGTTGAAAAAAAAACGGCACCGGAGTCTCTTTATATTGGTTATATTAATATTGCGGACGCGGAAAAGTCCTTTGAGTCGAAACTTCCTCTTGCGGAAAATACATCCGGAAATCAATATGATAAATACACGTTTAGAAGATTTTTAGTGAACAATGGAAAGGTTTATCTCCTGCTGACAGAACAAAACCCCGAACAGGTGACTATGGGCACAATGCTTTTTATTCTTACCATAGAGAATAAAGAACTCGTTAAGTACGATAAAATCCCGGACGCGGCTATTGTTGAAGGCAAGTTTCTCTACCTGCAAGGTATTGAGGGAGACAGCACTCTAATTTGTATTAATGGCGAGAAAAAGCCCCTCACAATTCAGGGAAACAGTATTATTACGCAAATAGTAGACAAGCGCATGGTTTTTATCTCGAACGGCAGGGAGCGGGAGATCTTCGATCTAAAGCGGATGAAGAGTGTTTTTCAGTATTCACCGGAACTTGAGTATGCCGAACCCGGAGAGTATAATCTCCTGTTTGAAGCGATTGACGCGGTAAAAGCGGGAAAATCTCCTGCTGCCGACAAATTGATCTATTATAATATATATATTAACGGGGTTGACGCGGGCAGAACCGCCACGGGCCTTTCGGTTACTTTACGGGAGTTCAAAGGGAAGCTGGAGCCCGGAAAAACGCATATAATCAAGTTCGAACGAATGGAACTGAACCGGAGCAAAAACCGCTATGTTCGTTTGAACAATATATCCCAGCCGCGGCCGCTGCGAACTTTTATCCCCGAAAACAGGATAATAAAAATAGAGCTCAAGTATAACGGGAAAAAATACGGTATAAAAAGTTTCGCGGTATTTAAATAATTTCGAGCCCCCCAACCCCCAAAGGGGACCCCGGTTTTAGAACCGGGGCGGGGTTATTATATATATGCTGCCGGGTTTAGCGGTAGTCGTTAATTCGTTCGCTTCTCTTTTCATCGATCTCAACCGATTCACGCAGGTGCTTCAGATGCGGTGACTTTTCACCGTATTTCAGCTCAACAGCTTTAAGCATGCTCTGGTTCTTTTTGTTCCGGAAATGCATGATCTCATCTTCAGACGCGTGCTTGTACTTCATAAGAACTTTTTCCATGTAGCCATAGCAGCTTGCCAGGTATTTATATGCCCAGACATCCTGTTTGTTCTTGTCCGAAAGTGACAGGAAGCGTTCAAGAATAGGGATACAGGGTTTGAAATTATGCAGGTCATAATTTGTTGATACATACATCTGGTAAAGCCGGGACTGGAAAGCAATAAATTTCGAGTCTTTCTTGATATCAATTGATTGAATATCATCGAGATAGCCAATGGACCGGGTAAAATATGTAATGGCTTTCATTTTAGCTTCACTCTTTTTCTTGCCAATTTGCCTGTTTTCCTGATTTTTCCGGTCGATTTCCTGCCAGTACCATCGTTCATTAAGATTTTTTTTGCCTTTATTGGCGGTTTTTAACTTTATGATCTCATGTTCCATATCTTCAAGTATATCAAGACCTGTAGCATATTCGTCTATTGACAGTTTTAACAGGTTTTCCGAATATTCCTTGTTCAGTTTTTGCAGATCCCTGATCGCTTTGATGTAGGGTTTGAAGTCTTTTACTCTCCACCCAATATTTGAAGGTGCCGTGGTTGTTCCACCTGCCGGCGGCGTTGTTCCGCCTCCTGCTGTTCCTCCACCCGCTGGCTGCGCGAGCGGGCCGGACTGCGGTATTAGTACCGCGAGAAGAAGTGCAATTATCGCGGTGGTAGTTCGTGTTATAATATTTGCTGGTTTCATACAATAACCCCTTATTTTAACCTTATTAAGCTTTTTGAGATATATATCAACGTAGATATGTTTATCACCTCATTGTAATATATCGACTTCCTGAAAAAAAAAGTTGATTTTTTTTTATTTTTTATATGTTTTATACGTTCAAATCCCCTCCGGGGCCTCTCTCCCCCTTGGGGCTTTCCCCTTATTTCAAGCACTACTATACTTAGTACAATAAAATTGGAAAATTGCAAATTATTTTATCATACTTTAAACTCGCTTATTTAGTTGACAGTTTCTTGCCCCAGCGGTAGAAAACCCCAAAACTCAGAAAACGCAGCCACGGAAACAGTGTAAATAGAATGAAACAAGAACCAAAACAAGAACCAAAAAAGATTAAAGAACTCTATTGTGATTTTTGCGACAGGACCGGTATTATCCACGAGCGTCATTTTGAGCAGCTTGGACGGGTTCCCCTGTCTCCCTGTCCCAAATGTGTTGTTCCGAAGTGTAAATGCGGAGGGGAGGACCCTTATTTTTACTATGAAGATACCATTAAGAACTGTTTTTGCCGTGAAATAAGGATGAAAATAGACAAAATTAACAAAATATATACTCAATCGGGTATTGATAAAAAATTCAGGTGGAAGCTGCTTGGCGATTATGAGGGAAGAAATAAGCTTACCAATGAGGCAAAGAACGCTGCTTATGACATTGTTACAAAGTTTCCCAATGTAAGAAAAGGCCTGTTTCTGTGGGGGAACCCGGGCACGGGCAAGACCCTGCTTTCATCCATAATCCTGACAGAACTTATCAAACGCCATGCCATACAGGGCCGGTTTATTAAAATATCCCGGACATTTTTCGGCAGGCTTAAAGCCTCTTTTGTTGAAGGTTCCAACAACTATGGAGAGGCCAACATGATAGAAAAGGAAATGGCAGAGGTCGATATCCTGATTATTGATGATTTTGGAATTCAAAGGGATTCACCCTGGGAACAGGAGACCCTGTATAACCTTGTTGATGCCAGGTATGAGGCTGAAAAGTTTACTATTTTTACCTCTAATAATAACCCGGTAAAAGCCTTTCAGGAGCTTTCACAGGGCAGGATCCTCTCCCGCATTAAAGAAATGTGCCGGATTATGGAAATTTCCGGGGATGATTACCGGGACACCCTGTAAATGAGCCTGGTATATATTGGACTGGGCACCAATCTTGGCGACCGGTACAAAAACCTTGAAGCTGCCGCTGCCTGCATAAACAGGGACCCGGGAATTGAAATTATCAAACTGAGTTCTCAAAAAGAGACCGCGCCGGTTGATTACCTTGCGCAGCCTTTTTTTCTCAATCAGGTGATCCTGGCAAAAACGGCCTATGAGCCGGAAGAGCTGCTCTCCATTTTACAAAAGATCGAAAAAGAACTGGGCAAAGAGGTTCTTTTTCCAAAAGGCCCGCGAATCATAGACCTTGATATTCTTTTATATGACTCCATTGTATATACCTCGGACCGCCTCACCATCCCCCACCCCGAAATAAAAAACCGCGCCTTCATTATTGAACACCTCCTGGAACTCAACCCCAACCTGCCCCTCTAATCCCGAACTCCCCCTCTTAACCGATCACCCGGCCCTCTGGGCCACCGATTACCTTCCCCTTGCCCCTGCCTCATATCTTATAATTCCGGTTCAGATTTTTATACGAAAGAGCTTCTAAGAGATGTTTTCTTTCGATCTGTTCCTCTCCGGCAAGGTCGGCAATGGTCCGGCTCATTTTAAGGAGTTTAAAAAAGGAACGGGCCGTAAGATTCATTTGTATGATAGCCATTTCAAGAATCTGTTCCAGTACAGGGGTGATTGGACAGTATTTCAGCACTTCTTTCTGGGACATTCTTGAATTGTAGCTTGTTTTACTATTGATAAACCGCTTTGCCTGGATGGCACGAGCCCGCAAAACCCGTTCCCGGATACGCGATGATTCTTCATACTTCTCATTATTGAGAAGGTCTTTGTAGGGAACCCTGTTCAGCAGAACTTCAATGTCGATCCTGTCCATAATGGGCCCGGCTATTTTTTGGAAATAGCTGTTAACCCGGTGGGGAGCGCAGCTGCAGGAGATATCCTCATCAAAAAGGTTGCCGCACTGACAGGGGTTGCTCGCGGCAATGAGCATAAAATCGGCAGGAAAGAGGAAGGAGCCCGAGGCCCGGGAAATGGTAATTTCGTAATCTTCCAGGGGCTGCCGTAATGCCTGGATAACGTTATTCTTGAATTCAATAAATTCATCAAGAAACAATACACCGTTATGCGCCAGGGAAACCTCTCCTACGGAAGGGATTTGTCCGCCGCCAACAAGGGCGGCATCCGATGAGGTATGGTGCGGAGAACGGAAGGGAGCTTCCTGCACCAGGCCTTTTTCGGGCCGGAGGTGTCCGCCTGCGGAGTGGATCATGGTTGCTTCAATAGCCTGTTCCCTGGTTAAGAGGGGCAGGATTGAAGGCAGCCGCTTGGCTAGCATGGTTTTGCCCGAGCCCGGAGAGCCGTAGAGCAGAATGTTGTGATGACCGGCAGCGGCAATTTCCAGCGCCCGTTTGGCGGTTTCCTGGCCTTTTACATCGGCAAAGTCATAGAATTCCGTGGTGGTTTCGGGGGGGATGCTTTTTCCCGAAAACGCGGCTGGTTTGCCTTTGAGTACATCCAGGACTTCATTGATATCCCTGACAGGGAAAATACTAATCTCCTCAACCGCACCGGCTTCATGCCGGTTTTCAAAAGGAACGATCATGGCTTTATGGCCCTTTTTATAAAGGGTAATGGCCATTGAAATAATGCCTTTAACCGGTTTAACCCGTCCGTCGAGAGAGAGTTCTCCAACCATGGGAAGTGACCGCGGATCGAAGGATATCTGCCCGGTTGAATGGAGTATGGAAACAGCAATAGGGAGATCGAAATTGGCTCCCTGTTTTTTGAACCCTGCCGGGGCAAGGTTCACCACAAAGTTTCGCGGCGGAAAGTCGAATCCCGAATTTTCAATTGCCGAGCGAATGCGGTCTTTTGATTCTTTGATTGTTGAGTCGGGAAGACCCACTATGGAAAAGTTGGGTAATCCTTTAATGATATCAACCTCAATTTCTACAACCTGAGCATCGATACCGTGTATTCCGAGTGAAATAGCTCCTGATAACATATAATAATACCTGCCTTATATTTAATAAAATAATTTCGTTTAAATTTTTTGATGTTGGAGTAAAAGCCCCTATATATTAATACGAACGAGAATTTTTTTGATTAAAAAAAAATCGAATTTTTTTGCCTTTTTTGCCCGTTTTTTTGAATTTTTTTTGAAAAATGGGGTTTTCGGCAAAATCGCGGTGGTTTTATGTGCAAAAATGCGTTTTTGTTTATATCTGGTGCACCGGGATAAGCCACCGGGGGGCGTGTCTCAATATACTGAAAAACGTAATTCGGAATGTAAATTATGGCCGACGTGATGCCTCTGCGGGTTGTGAGGCTGTTTGAGCGAAGCGAGTTCCGGACGTTCTGCGGAGGCATCACGTCGGCCATAATTTACATTCCGGGTCGATATACCTTATATATGACCCGGGTGCGACCCCTGCGGCCACTCTCTCAAAAAAAAAATCACGCCGTTTTTTACTTTACATTTAAAATTAACTCATTTATAGTTTATCTCTCAAGCAGTATAAAACGCTCTCAAGCGGGTTGAATAAATAAAAAAGACAATTAAATTCAGAGGAGAAAAAGGAGAAAGTCATATGGTTAGTTATAAAGATATTGGTCTTGTAAATTCCAGGGAACTTTTCGCAAAAGCGGTAAAAGGCGGGTATGCCATACCGGCGTATAACTTTAATAATATGGAGCAGCTTCAGGCAATTATTCAGGCATGTGTGGATACAAAATCCCCGGTAATTTTACAGGTCTCATCAGGAGCGAGAAAGTACGCGAACCAGACCCTGCTCCGGTATATGGCGGAAGGAGCAGCGGAATACGCAAAGGAACTTGGATTTAACGTTCCCATAGTACTGCACCTTGATCATGGCGATACATTTGAGCTTTGTAAAGATTGCGTGGAAATGGGTTTTTCATCGATCATGATAGACGGATCACATCATTCCTACGAGGAGAACGTTGTGCTAACCAAAAAGGTTGTGGATTATTGCCACCAGTATGATGTTACGGTAGAAGGTGAGCTTGGTGTTCTTGCCGGGGTAGAGGATGATGTTGTCGCGGAGGAACATGTGTACACGCAGCCCGAAGAGGTGGAAGACTTTGTAAAGCGTACCGGGGTAGACAGCCTTGCAATAGCGATCGGGACTTCACACGGCGCGTTTAAATTCAAACCGGGCGCGGACCCCAAGATTCGCCTGGACATTCTCGAAGAAATTGAAAAGAAGATCCCCGGGTTTCCCATTGTTCTGCACGGTTCATCCTCAGTTCCCCAGGACCTGGTGCAGGTCATTAATTCAAACGGCGGTAAGTTAGAGGACGCCATTGGTATACCGGAAGAGCAGTTACGGCTGGCATCAAAATCAGCGGTATGTAAAATAAATATCGACTCCGACGGAAGGCTTGCAATGACCGCAGCAATACGAAAAGTTCTGAATGAAAAACCGGGCGAATTCGACCCTCGTAAATATCTTGGACCGGCCCGGGATGCGTTAAAAGAATTATATATGCATAAGATAAAGAATGTGTTAGGATCGGACGGGAAAGCGTAGAGGTAAGGTAATCGGTGGCCCTCTGGGTGCGACCCCTGCGAGGGGCCGGGTGATCGGGTAATCGGTGTCTTTATCCGGTTACCGGTTACCGGTTACTGATCACTGATTACCTCTTTTTTGACAAGGTCATCGAGTTCGATTGCTTCCTGGTTTATTAACTTCACGAATTCCCCTATTTTTTGATTCGCAACTGAAATTTCCTGGGCCATTTCCGAGAGGCGTTCAATTGTTGTGAGGGTTTCGTCCATGGAGATGCTCTGTTCTTTGGTTGAGTTTTCAATAACTTTGGAAAGGGCTTCGGTGATATTTGCCTGTTCCGCGGCTTCTTTAATGGCATTGCCGTGACTGCCCATGAGTGCTTTGACTTTGTCGAGCCTGGTATTTATTGATTTTACCATTTTAAAGGTTACGTCAATAGAATTTTTGGTATTTTCAACCATATTCATTCCTTCAATAATGTCACCGGTCATATTGGATATTTGGCTTGATATTTCTTTTGAGTTGTCGGCAGTAGCTGTGGCAAGTTTACCGATCTCTTCGGCAACAACGGCAAACCCTCTGCCATGCTCACCGGCACGGGCAGCTTCAATAGAGGCGTTCAGCGAGAGCAGGTTAATACGGTCGGTGATATCATCAATCATGGCGATAAAGTTTTCAATGGCTTTGCCGCCGTCGCTAATGACCCCCATTTTATTGATCATACTTCTCAGGGTAAACTCCGTTATATTGGTGGAATCGGAAATAACTTCAATGCTTTCAATAACGGCCGCGCTGGCTTTAATGATTTCCTGCTGTGTTTCCGTGAGGGTATGGACCAGTATCCTGGTTTTTTCACCTTCATCTTTTTGATCTACTGTGGAGCGGTAGATGGTTTCGTTCGAAGCGGTCAGTTGTTCAAACGTGGCAGACATCTCTTCACTGGTAGCGCCCTGTTCACCCGCGAGGCCGCCGAACTGGGCGCTAATCTCACCTAATTCATCACTTACCCGGATCAGTTCATCGGATATTGAATGAGTTGTTTTAACGATCCCTTCCAGGTACTCCGCCCGTTCTTTTGACTGCTTTTCATTTTTTTCCAGGCCAATGTTCATTACTTCCATATCTTTTCTCATGGTGTTGATCTTATCGGCAAGGCCCAGGGAGAGGAGAACTACGGTTAGAGAAGAACCGATCTGGATACTCCAGTTTGTCAGGGTATTTGACGGTAAAACGGCCCAGGTTTTTAAGATAAAGCAAATTATACCTATCAGGAGCCCAAGAAAAGCAAGAAGATAAAACCGTGCCGGCCTGGAACCGCGGATGGAAAGGATCAAGGAAACAATGAGTAAAAATATGGAGAGGAGGAGAGAATATATAGTGGCGACTTTTATGCTTAAGGCGTATATTCGTATCCCAAAAATAACAACCAGGTTAGCAAAGACCGGGATAACGGTAATAAGGAGTATGATTATATCTAAAATTTTGTATTTGTTTGAGGTCTGCATATAGGATCTAAAAAAGAGACCTGACCAAAACGCAACAAGGATCATAAAAAGGGGGAGGCAGTTGTTTGCCCACCAAATTGATTGAGGCCAGAGATACTGGAAAGCAAATCCGTTCAGGGTAAGCTGAAGAAAGATCCATGTCGCGATAAAGAGCGTGTAAAGGATATAACTTATATCCCGTACTGAAATAAAGATAAAAAAATTGTAGAGAACCATAATTATCATGAGGCCAAAATATATCCAGTGGAGGGGGAGTTCACTGAACAGGTTTTCAAGGTAATTATCCACTTCCCACATAATAACCTTGAAGTTGATTGAACTGCTGGTTTCAATGCGCATATAATAGGTATGAAGGCCCGGTTTTTCTTTCAAGGAGAAGATAAAAGTCCGGCTTTTTACATCCCGCCTTTTATACGGTAGAAGGTCTCCCGCTTCTTTAGTGGAAAATCCCCCTGTTCCATGGGGAACGTACATCTTTATGGAATCAAGCATGGGATAGGTTATTTCAAAATACCAGGGTTTAACTTCTTCCAGTTTATTTTCTATGGAAAAACGGAACCAGTATACAGACGTGGTAAAACCAAAATTAAAGGTAAATTTTTTTTTATCTTTTAATTTTGACAGGTCCGGTTTTGTCCATTGCGCAGAGTCTTCCCGCACATCATTGAGTTCCATTTTCTTTCCGGCATCTTCAATATATTCCATTTGCCAGGCGATCAATTTTTTTGAAAATTCAGCATCGATAATTACGGGCTCCGGCCCTGTTCCTTGTGCCGGAAGCGGGGATAAAAAAACAGAAGAGATTAGTGCGGATATGAATATTGTAACAACTGTATATTTTTTTAACATGGTGTTTTTACTCTTATATTCTTAATAGTATCGGTTTTTGAGGGGGATTTGTTTAGAGAAAACTGCTCTGAGGTTTTCTCCCCAAAACGTGATTTTTTTTTTAAAAAAAGCATATTTTGCACTATAAAAGTGAGTAGTCACTCAAAAAACCGGCCATTTTCTGATATTTATGATTTTGGCGAGACAAAGATCCATTATTAGGTTAATTTCTGGATATAAGCAATAAAAACCGGCTGGACGGTTAATAAAAATGCTTGCATTTTAACTGTAAGGTCGTATAGTTGCTAGAAATAGAAACTTTTTGCAAAAGAGAATATGGTAGGATTTCTTTCTCCGGGGAAGGGGATCCTGCTCTACACTTTTTTAAAGAAAGTTCTAAATACATAAAAATGAGGAGGTCGTAGTTATGATAAAAAGGTTTGTGATTGCATGCTTTGTTCTCACATTAGTTCTTCCGGCAGCTCTTTTTGCGGGTGGAGACAGCAGCAGTATATGTGATACTAAATATCCAATAGTGCTCGCTCACGGAATGGGAGCATCCAGCAATATTGATGTATTTGGTGTGAAGGTCATGGAATACTGGTATCAAATAGATGATGCCCTGGAAGATGAAGGCGCCAGTGTTTATATAACATCAGTAGATGGAATGGATGGAACCGAGTCAAAAGCTGAGGATTGGAAGAGCCAGCTGCTCCAAATCCTTGCGGTTTCGGGTGCTTCAAAAGTCAATATAATTGGCCATTCACATGGAACCATTTATACCAGGTACGCGATTTCCAACCTGGGAGTAGCGGATAAAGTAGCAAGCCATACCAGTATCGCGGGTCCTCACCGGGGAAGCGCTCTGGCAGATGTTATGGTGGGAACTCTTTCCGATGAAGGAGAGTGGCTGCTGGGCTCAGTTGTCGATAGTATTTATACCTGGCTCTTTGGGAATAAAAATCCCGATTCCGTTCAAAATACTTACGACCTGACTATGGATTATATGCAAAATACCTTTAATCCAAATACTCCGGACCAGTCCGGTGTTTACTACCAGAGTTGGGGCGCAAAGATTAAAACAATCACCGCGGACCTGTTCCTGGAGCCAACCTTCCTGCTTGTGAGCTTTTATGAAGGGGCAAATGACGGTCTCGTTTCAACAACTTCGGCTCAGTGGGGGAATTTCCGGGGAATTGAAAGCGGAGCCTGGTGGTGCGGCGGAGTATCACACGTAAATATCGTAAATATGTTTCTTGGTGTAACTCCCGGTTTTGATGCTCCTGAATTCTATGTTGATGTAGTCAGTGAGCTGAAAGATATGGGTTACTAGGTATATTTTTTTAATTGATTTTCCACATACCGGACGGACGGTTTTTGTAAATATAATGGAGGTTATATTATGATACGAAGAATAGTTATTATTTCTGCGATTTTAATGGTAATTGCACCAATGGCTCTTTTTGCCGGAGGAAGCAGCAGCAGTAATTCTTGTGATACAAAGTATCCAATAGTTCTTGCCCATGGAATGGGTGCGTCTGCTGAGATACTCGGTATTGTCGATTATTGGTGGGGGATAGAAGATGCTCTTGAAGATGAAGGTGCTTCTGTTTATGTTACATCAGTAAACGGAATGGATGCTACGGCAAGTAAAGCAGCCGATTTCGCCGCGCAGTACCGCCAGATCCTGGCAATAACCGGGAAATCCAAAGGTAATATTGTAGCGCATTCCCACGGAACTATCTATACCAGGTACGCAATATCCAACCTGGGCCTTGCAAATAAAGTCAGCAGTTATACCAGCCTTTGCGGACCTCACCAGGGTTCTGCCATTGCTGATATGATTATGTACGGTGTTCCCGATTCCTTACATGGTCTTGTTGCTGCTGCCTCAGACTTCATATACACCTATATTTTTGGTGATACCAATCCCGACAGCCTTACCAATGGCTGGGAAATGACCAGGAATTACATGCAAAATACTTTTAATCCCAATACTCCTGATGCGGCCGGTGTTTACTACCAGTCCTGGGGGACAAAAGTTAAGTATTTTGCCAGCAGTGTGGCAATGGAACCTACCTGGCTGATTTTGCTTGCTCTTGAAGGATCAAACGACGGCCTGGTTGCGACCTCTTCAGCACCCTGGGGAAATTTTCGAGGAATCAAAACCGGCGCCTGGTGGGGACCGGGAATTGATCACTTTAATATGGTTAACCAGGTTATGGGAGTTACCCCCGGGTTTGACGCTCCTGAGTTTTATGTTGATATGGTAAGTGAATTAAAGAATTGGGGGCATTGATTCGCTATGGTGTTGTGTGGGCGGAGTAACAATCCGCCCGCACCCCTGCTATAGATATCCCCCCACCCGTTTGGGTTAGCGTATACCTTTCTTCAAACTACCAGAGCTGGGCAACAAAAATTAAAACCATTCAGCGGTGTCGGCTGGTGCGGTGGTGTGTCCCTTTTAAAAACTCATTGACTTTTTTTTAATAAGTATTTAGGTAACTACAGTACTGATATTTCAGAAATTAATTTGGAGAGACCCACTATGGATAAAAAAAAGATCATAGCCCTGGTTATACTTGTCGTTCTGGTTATAATTGTATACAAACTTGCATCGAGAGATTCAAAAGGCGGTTATATTTATGACAGTGATTCGAATATTACTCTGAAAGATGCCATGCTGTCGCATAAAAGATATAATCTGGATGAAAAAGATACCAAAGAGCTCTTTTCCAAAGACATTATCAATCCCTATACCCTGAAATTCCTTAAGTCTCTTCAAAGTAAATTTAAAGAAGGAAGCAATTTTGAAGACTATTTTGAACAAATACGTGAATACCTCTATACGCTCATGCCTGCGGAAGAAGCAGATAAATTATTAGCCCTTTATAAAAAATTTGTTAAATACGAGCTGGATGTTACGAAAAAAATTCAGTCATGGGGAAAGGCTGAAAACGCTGAAGACGCTATCTACCAGCTCAAGAAACTCCGGGAATACCAGAGAGAGTTTTTTGGCAAGGACATTGCAGAGGCTCTTTTTGGAGCAGATATTAAAGCACGTGAGTATCCTATTCGACGGAATTCTATCACCAAAAATGCCGATATGTCGGGCGCTGAAAAAGAAGAACTCCTGGAAGAACTCAATTCCGACATGTGGGGGGATGAGGCCGAACAGGCCGAACAGGTCGGGGCAAATCGAAAACCCTACGATAAATACAAGGAAAAACTCGATATCTACCAGAAAGATCTTAATGAAGCCGGATCCTCTGAAGAAAAGAGCGCTTTGATCGGTAAGTTCAGGGAAGAATATTTTACTGCCGAGCAGATTACCCGTCTTGAAGATGTCGACCAGCAGCTTGCCGCTGAAAAACAGATTGAATCGGAATATTCTCTTAAAAAAGAGGATATTCTTAATGATAACAGCCTCTCGGAGAAGGAAAAGGAGACGAAAGTCAAAGAACTTCGGGATGAGACTTTTGGTGAAAATGCCGAAATGATCAGAAGAAGAGAGGATATGCGTAAAGCCGGTGAGGCTCTAAAGAATAAATAAGACAGGTGCAGGGAGAAAGGAGCAAGGTGAAAGGTTTTGACAAATTATTTAGAATTTATATATTATGAATTTTAAATAATTTGTGTAGTTTGTCCATAATTTCAGGGGATTCTTTTACTTCACAAAGAGGTGCTAAATTTTCAGTAATATAATTTTGAAATTCTAATCCGGCTTGAAATAATAGATTCATATTTTTCTGCTGCTCACATGCCCATTGCAACATATCATCGATAACTGCGATGTTTTTTTGATAATTATACTCATTTAATTCATTTCGTTTGACTTTTTTTAGCTCAGAGTCGGCTTTTTTCCAGGTTTTTACCCAGTTTTCGATTTTATCATAGTTATTAGATTTCATTTGTTGGTACCTAATTGATTAAATATAATTATTTTTCTATTTAGAAATCAAACATTTTCTTTATTGGTTAAAATCTTTTTGTTTATTGTTCTACTCCCGGTTTTATCTTGCATTTATCCCCCTCTTACTCTTTTCTTTTAATTTTTGATTGATTTTAATACAAATTATGGTACTATTTTATATGGTTTTTAATATATGCACGTTGGTGAAAATTGTATATATTAATTATCATATTGTGTCGAAACAGGTAAATATAAATCAGTATAAATCGTCTTTAATTTATTTTAATAAAAAAAATAATAGACTAAAACTCCCGGATTGCATTTTCTTGTCCCGGAAGGGTATACTAATTTCATAAATTATGGAACTGCTAAACAGAACAATTAATAACCGGTATAAGGTATATGAAAAAATAGGCCCTGGTGGAATGAGCAGCCTCTACCGGGCCTATGACCTGTCAAATAATAATACTCCTGTTGCGGTGAAAGTCCTTAACAGCAAAGTCACCTCCAACAGGATCGAAGATATTATCCGGTTTAGATCGGAAGCGGAACTTGTTTCCAGGCTTTCACATGAGAATATTGTGAGCATTTATGAAGTTGGTGAGGTCTTTGAACTGAATTATATTGTTATGGAATATATTCAGGGAGAGAGTCTTCAGGACATTCTTGCCCGTAATACTTTTCCCGGAGATTTTTCTATCAACCGTGCCATTGATTCTGTTCTCCGGCTTTGTAAAGCCCTTGAATATATTCACAGCAACGCGGTGATTCACCGGGACCTTAAACCCGGGAATGTTTTAGTAACCAATGATGGTCAGATTAAACTGATCGATTTTGGCCTTGCCCATGTTAAAGATTTCGACGCCATAATCGATTCCGGAGAGATTGCCGGTACTTTTGGCTATATTTCTCCCGAACAAAGCGGTACTATTCGAAGAACCGTAGACGAACGAAGCGATCTCTATTCCGTTGGAGTTATCCTCTACCAGCTTCTTACGGGAAAACTCCCTTTCGAAGGTGATGATATTTGCTCGGTTATCCACCAGCAAATCGCCAGAGTTCCCGATGCGCCCGGTACTCTTATGCCCGAAGTCCCGGAGATCCTGGATAAGATCGTCTTAAAACTTCTGGAAAAGGAACCGGAAAACAGGTATCAAAGCGCCAGGGGACTTCTCCATGACCTGGAAAAGTTTTCCCGGGGCCAGCGGGAATTTATCCTGGGTCTTAACGACCGGTTCATTAAGCTGAGCTACCGTTCCAGGCTGGTTGGCCGGGAAAATGAACTGGACTTTCTCCGGGATCTGTTTAATCGTTCCAGGGATGGGGATGGAAGAGTCTGTTTTGTCAGCGGCGGCGCGGGCAGAGGAAAAACCCGGCTTGTTGAAGAATTAAAAGACTATGTTAATCAGAGCGAAGGGATACTGCTTGAAGGCAAATGCTTTACTCAAAGCAATAAAACTCCCTATGAACCATTTAAAGAAGTACTCAACTCATACCTTAATAATTTCGCGACCTATTCCGAAACCAGGAAACAAGAGATCTCCGCGCAGGTCCGGGACGAATTCAAAGACCTGGGTGAAATTATTATCAAACTGAATCCCCGTATGGAGGAGATTCTTGGACCCTGTACCAGCCTTGTTCCCCTGGAAACGGACCGGGAAAATGACCGGTTCCTGGTGGTGGTTAGCCAGTTTTTTAGAAGACTGAGCCTTATCGAAAATGGACTGGTCCTGGTTGTTGAGGACCTGCACTGGACCGACGGCGGTACCATTAACCTCCTTACGGTTATTCTCAAAAATATTGAAGAATACCCCCTGTTCATTGTTGCTACCTATAGAGAGAAAGAGGTTGTTGATAATCATATTCTTGGCGGCTTTTTAAGCAATACCAGGGAAAAAAATTCCCGTAGTATCCGGGTGTTTGAAGAGATCTCCCTGGACCTTTTTGACCAGGAAACAACCAGGCAATTCGTTGCAGGGCTGCTCCTTGAAGAAGTAGACAATATTAAAGATATTAGTGAATTTATTTTTAATAAAAGCAAAGGGAATCCCTTCTTTATTATCGAGGTTGTGAAAAACCTTATTAACGAGGGCGCCCTCACGTATGAAGAGAACTCCTGGATTGTAGACGCCGAAGCCCTTGATAAGATCGAGATATCTCCCACTATTGTTGAAGTCATTATCAAAAGGATTCACTTGCTGGATCTTAAAGAACGTGATATTTTATCGTATGCCGCTGTTATTGGCAAGGAATTCAACCTGGAGCTCCTGTTCAGGCTTAGTGACCTTGATGCCGCGGAAATTGTCCGCATTGCAGACAAAGCTATTGAACTCCAGATGCTGGAAGCTGTTTCGAGCAAAAAAGGAAAAATCCGTTTTGTGCACGACAGGATCAAAGAAGCCTTTTACGAACATATTGGTGTCGAAAAAAGAAAAGAACTTCATTTGAGCGTTGCGTATGTTATGGAAGACATGAACCGTGACGATATAGAAAAAATTATTTATGACCTTGCCTGGCATTTTCTTGAAGCCGGTGAAAAAGAAAAAGCCGTTGGATATATTTTTCCCGCCGGGCTTAAAGCAAAAGAAAATTATGCCAACGAGGTGGCCATTAAGTATTTTAATAACGCTATTGAATACTTTGAAGAATCAAACCTTGAAGGGAATAAATTATGGATCGAGTGCAAAGAAGAACTTGGTGAGATCTATCTTACCATTGGCCGGTACGACCAGGCGCTACAGCTCTTTAACGAAATTTTGCCCTATATTCAAAGTGAAGTTAAAGAGTCGACTATTTACAAACAAATCAGTAATGCTTTTTACCGCCGCGGTTTCTGGCATGAGTGTGAAAAATATGCTGTTAAAGGCCTGGCCCTGCTTGGTGAAACCCTGCCTGTTTCCAGGGTCGCTGTCGCGGGCTCTCTCTTAAAAGAGATTCCCATTCACCTGCTTCACCTGGCCTTTCCCCGGTTTTTTGTCCGCAGCAAAGAAAAAGCCGATGCTGAAAGATATAAAATGATCGCCAACTATTATGAATTTTTAGCAATGATGTACTCTCTCTACCTGCCTATCAAACTGTTCCGTCTGGACCTCCGTATGTTAAACCTGTCGGAACGGAATATTGGTCCTTCTAAAGAACTGGAAAAGGCTACTACGATTCATGGCTCCTTATGCATGACCCTGGGGTTTTTCGGCCTTGCCAGGCGCTATTTTAACAAAAGCCTGGTCTTAAATTCCCAGCTTGAACATGATTGGGGGAAAGCGAAAAATCTTCAGATGCAGGGCTATTATTTCGAATGGCAGGGCGACTTTGAAAATAGTAAAAACCATTTTGAGAAAAGTTTTGAAATATTTAATAAATTGGGCGATACAAAAGAACTGGGTATGGTGCTTAACGGCTTGTATCATTGTTATTATTATACTGCCGATTTCGACAACGCCATCATTACCAATGACCGTTTATTCGAGATCAGCAACCGGACCGATGATTTCTACTTTACCACTGCCTCCCATCTCTATTATGCCCAGTACTTTCGTGAAACCGGCAGCCTGGACACCGCCGAAGAGTATGCCCGTAAAGCCATTTCTCTGAGCAAGGAAAAAGAGATCTGGTTTAATTATTGTACTTCTTCTATTGAACTGGGCTGGATCTTTCTGGAAAGAGGGGACGCTCACAGCGCTGTTGAATGCCTTGAAAAAGCCGCCCGGATCAATCAGGGCGCGCACTTTCTTAAACAGTACCTGGTTCCTCTCTATTATACCCTGGCTCTTGCCTATATCCATGATTACATTCACCGGGAACAGGAACTGTCGGCTCATGACCGCAAGATGTATGTTTTAAAAATAAAAAAAGCCTGTACTGCCGCTTTAAAAAAAGCTAAAAAATGGCCCACGCACCTGGGCAGCGCTTTGCTGGCTTTTGCCTGCTTTTGCGTCATTATCCGCAAGAATAAAAAAGCTATTAAATTTTTCGAACTGGCTATTTCTCATTGCGAAAAGATCGGCAGAAAATATGAAGAAGCCAGGATCCGCTATGAATACGGTCTTTTTCTTTCCCAGGCCGGGGACAGCGAAAGCTCCCGGAAAAGCTTTGAATCTTCTTACCGGCTTTTTTCTGAAATAGGCGCCCGGCTTTATGTTGGACGGTTGGGCGGTCTTCTGGGTATTAAAGAAAATGAGGAAGATCAAAGCTCTTCTATTCAAAGGATCCTTAATAAGGAACGGGCTTCCCTGGTTAATGACATGAGTCAGCGTATTGCCCATCTTTCCAGTGTTGATCAACTCTATGAAGAGGTTATTAGCAAAGCCGTGGAAATTACCGGCGCCCAGAGAGGCTATCTTTTTGTGGAAAACCGGAAAAGCGGAGACCTGGAACTGGTTAGTTCCCGGGATATTGTTGGCTCTTCCGGTATGCAATACTCCAAAGAAATCGTGGATAAAGTCTTCTCCTCTGAAGAGTCTATTATTACTACGGACGCGAAAGAAGAAGAACGATATAAAAATTATCAGAGTATTATTTCTTTTAACCTGCTGTCTATTCTCGCTGTTCCCGCTACCCTGCGGGGCCGGACGGTTGGTGTCTGCTATCTCGACAATCCTCTTTCACGCGGCGTCTTTACCGAAGAAAATATGGACCTGTTAAAATTTTTCCTGCACCAGGGCGCTGTTTCCGTTGAAAACGCCTTTTTCCTGGAACGGTTTAGAAACCCCCGGAAAGAGTCTCAAAAAGAGGACTCCCATGAGTCTAAAGATTCTCAGATCATTACCTCTGCTACGGAAGATAAGATTAAAAAATCGCTGGCATACATTGACGAAAATTATGCCTCCGACATCTCCCGCGAAGGCCTGGCTGCCTCCCTGGACATTAGCCCCAATCATTTGGGGAAATTTTTTAAGATCTTTACCGGTAAAAAGATCGGTGAATATATTAATGAACTCCGGGTTAACGAAGCTGCGAAACTCCTCCGCGAAACCGATACCAATATTATCGATATTGCCTATACTGTGGGGTTTGAAAGCCTGCGGACGTTTAACCGCGCGTTTCTTAAGATTAAGGATGTTACGCCGAAGGAGTTTCGGGAGAATCCTCCGCAGGCGCTCGATTCCCCCCAGCCCCCGGAGGGGGCGTAAGAGTTTTTGGAGAGCACCTGCCCCGGCCGGGCCGGAAAAAAATACGGAAGAAACTGTGGTTATACCGGGGACAATTTTGCGAAGATGCTCCGGGCAAGGTGTGCGACCCCTGCGAGGTGTGCGACCCCTGCGAGGTGTGCGACCCCTGCGAGGTGTGCGACCCCTGCGAGGTGTGCGACCCCTGCGAGGGGCGTTTTGCAAAGATGCTTCGGGCAATATCTTTGGGAAAAGGCCCGTAGAGGCGTTGCACTGCAACGTCTCTGAAACCAACCCTTGCTACGGTTCTCCTAAACGGGCTCTTTTATAAAACGGACTTCTCTGTAAAACAAACTCCTTTATAATACAGGCTCTATCTAAAACTTCAGCGTATACTCAAGCCCGCCGTAAAAATTTCTCCCTGTCTGAGGGTTATACTTCAATGTTTCAACAAAGGGATACGCGTCAATGCCGGCATATTTGGCATCAAAAACGTTATTCACTTCACTATGAATTTTGAAGTTTTGAATAATTTCATAACTCAGAATAACGTCCATAACGAAGTATTTATCATGCTTGTTATCCGGGTTATTATAACTGTCGGTATCGGTAGAAGCATTGGTGTTTTTAATCCTCCTGGCATACCAGTCATGAAAATAGATATTGTCTATACCCACATAAAGTCCTTTAACCGGCACTGCCGAGATGCGGACCTTACCGCTAAAGAGCGGCGACATTCTGAGGTTATCTATATCACCATTGCTGCTGGGGAGTGTTTCCCATCCTTTGATGAAACTGAGGTAAATATCGCTGCTCAGCTTGATAGCTTCAACGATGTTTCTTATGTGAACAATACCGTCAACTCCTATTACTGTTGCTTTTGCGCTATTGTCGTTGGAGTAGGTTGTAATGGTAGTAGTATTGACATCGTTAAATGAGCCGGGATATGTTGAACCGGCTATCGTCGTTGTACTTATCATATTTTTAAGTAAATTGAGGTACCCCACAATTTCCAGCGATATTGCTTTATTCAAGAGGTGCCGAAATCCAAGTTCATAAGAAGTTAATTTTTCAGGTTCAAGATTTGGGTTCGGTACATCAACATATTGAATTAAACCACCGTTATTTGAAGCAATCGAATGATACGCGTAATAAGGAGCAGGAGCCTTAAACGCCATACCAAAAGAAGCCCTTACCGAAGTATCCTTTGAAAAATTAAACTGCCCCGCAACCCGTGGATTGGCTGTATAATCATACTTCGAGTGATAATCAAACCGGCCGCCAGCCATAATATTAAACATATCCGTAGAATACGCAGCCTGGAGAAAACCGGCAATATTATAATAGGTCAGGGGATTATTTCCAAAATCACCAAAAAAAGCATCCGAAGGAAGCTTGTTTGTACTGAAAGGGCTGTAATTACTTTCGGTAAAAGCAGAAGTCAGGTCATTGGTCTGAGGCAGCGCTCCGGAATACTGGAAAGAAATCCCCCCAACCATCTCAAGACTTTTCAGCACATTCCACACAATAACTTCTTCAAATAAAATATCATCGGAAGCCTGGTATTTATATGCCTTATACGCCGAGGCCGAAGCATAAGTGAAATTAAAATAGGAGTCATTATCCATCCGGTACCGCAGGTAGGACAGATTACTTTTGAAATTCATCTTGCCAACATCAACCGTATGCTGTAAAGCAACACGCTGAATGGTTTCGCCCCAGATGGCATCTTCCGAGTCGTAATAGTAGAGGTTGGTAACCTGGCCAATGGAACTGTGCTGGCTCCGGTACATATAATCATAGCTCAAGGTAAAATCCCAAAAAAGGATCTGGGTACCAAAGCTGTAATCATTCCTGGGCAGGTCTTTGAACCGGCCGGTAATATTATTGCTGTCGCCAACGGTACCGGTAACACCGCCATATTCTTCAGCACGATACACATCATCATACCCACCAGTAATATTTTGATCCAACAGCTTACTATACAAGCCATACACAATAAACTGCACCCGGCTCTCATCTTCCCCCACACTAAAAGCCGCATAGGCATTATTATACGTCCCAAAATTACCATGGGTATCAATCTTATTCCGGGTCTCCACCCGCACCATATTTTCCTTGGGCGCAAAGGTGATAATGTTGATAACCCCGGCAACAGCATCAGCGCCGTAGAGGGCCGAAGCCGGACCATTGATAATCTCAATCCGGTCAACATTCTTCATATTGATCTGGTCGCCAATAGGCAGCCCGCTCACGACCGAGGGAGTAATGGGCATACCATTAACCAGGAATTTTGTATAATAATTCCCAAAGAGCCCGCGCATGGTAAAGGTTTCCCCTTCAATACCCGAACCGGGCTGAGAAACACGAATACCGGCATAATCTTTAAGCGCGTCAACCAGGGTAACGTAGTTATTATTCAGGATCTCTTTACGGGTAATAACATGAATGGTCACGGGCAAATCACGGATACTCCGGGCCGAACGGCTGGCAGTAGTAACCGTGGCGCCCAAAAGGTCTTCGAGCTCGAAAAAGGAAAGCTCCTCATCTTCTCTGGGAAAGACAGCTCCCGATAAATCATCGCCAGGCACCAGCTTATCTTCGGTAACAGCCTGGGCAAACACGACAGAAGACAGGGAAACAGAGAGCAAAATAAGCAATAAGGTCTTGAGAAATACTTTGATCATAATCAAACCTCCGAAAAGACGGCAATAAAGAGCTCTGAGGTCAATTAATTGACTAAATAATGAAACCCATTATGCCGGAAAACGGCAATATAGAGCTCTGAGGTCAATTAATTGACTACTTTTCTAATGGAACCCATTATGCCGAATGAAAGATTTAGCACTTTCTATTAATATAATTATACATATTTAGGGAAAAGTCAATTTTTTATTTTGTATAAAAAACAGGTGCAAGGTACAGGGGAGGTAATCGGTGGCCTGTTGGGCCGGGTAA
>JAAENB010000519.1 GCA_024224995.1 bacterium
ACAGAGCTTGTACTTAGTTATAACCAAATAAGCGATATAAGCGCTGTGGCAGGTCTGACCAATCTTACAGTGCTTCGGCTTTCTTACAACGATATAAGCGATATAAGTGCTGTGACCAATCTTACAGAGCTTGTACTTGGTTACAACCAAATAAGTGATATAAGTGCTGTGGCCGGACTGAATAATCTGGCAGAGCTTTATCTTCGTGGTAACCAGATAAGCGATATAAGTGCTGTGGCCGGACTGAATAACCTGACATGGCTTTCCCTTTATCGCAACCAGATAAACGATATAAGTGCTGTGGCAGGACTGAATAACCTGATATGGCTTTCCCTTTATCGCAACCAGATAAACGATATAAGTGCTGTGGTCGGGTTGAATAAGCTGACACAGCTTTACCTTTATGATAACAAAATAAGCGATATAAGTGCTGTGGCCGGGTTGAATAAGCTGGCATGGCTTTACCTTGATGGCAACCAGATAGGCGATATAAGTGTCTTGGCGGGACTGACTGATCTGACAGAACTAAGGCTTTATGGCAATCAGATAAGTGATATAAAGCCTCTGGCTGACAACACCGGAATCGGCAGTAATAATACCGGATACGTCAGTAATGATACTGTTAAGCTTTACAGCAGTTACACTGAAGAAAGCAATCCCTTAAGCACAACTTCATGCACAGTTTATATCCCGCAGTTGCAGGACAGAGGAGCAGATGTGGTACATAACTGCCCATAAAACATAGGCTGCTTAAGTTTGAAACACTATGCTGCATACTTCAAAGCCTGCTTTGTACGTTTCCGGCCTGAACCCGGAACACGCACAAAGCAAGCTTTGAACTCCTCTGTCTGAGCTTTGGAT
>JAAENB010000520.1 GCA_024224995.1 bacterium
GCCGCCGAATTTATTTCTTGGCAGAGATAAGGAGTTTCATCATATTGAGAATACCTTTCACCGGAATTCCATAATTCTTCTCTATGGCAGCCAGGGTATTGGCAAGACCCATCTTGCCCATCAATACGCGTATTGGTTTGCCGCAGCCGGAAAAGGAGATAAAGCATTTTATTTTAATTTTGAAAATGAATCTTTTGACCGGGAAGAAATTCTCAAGCTTACGGGCCATGTGCTGGACCAGGAAAAAGCCACAAAAGAAAAGACCTATGAACAGTTTATCTCAAAAAACTTTCTCCTGGTTATTGATAATTTTATGCCGGAAAAGAACGATGAAAAACTCCCTGCCGAAAAGCTGGAAAAGCTGCTCTCATTTTTTAAAGAGATTGCCGAATCCGGGTCCAGGGTTTTGATAATTTCCTCATCTATTACAGAGTCCGGCCTTGGCGATTCATCTCTTATAAATAATATCACCCCGATTCTTCTTCCTGGTCTTGGCCTTGAGGACAGGCGGCACCTTGCTTCGGTTCTTTTAAAAACAGAACAAGTTGAAGAAAGAGGCTCGGGCCCGGAGTTTTACGAACTGCTCGATTCTCTCCAGGGTCATCCCTTTTTAACGATCACGCTTCTTCTCTGGCTCGCGAAAACAGATGCCCAGAGCATAAAGGAAGGGATCGAACAAAAAGCGAAAATCGACGGTAGTTCAAGTTCATTTCTTTCGTTGTATACTCCGGAAATACTTTTCGATTTTTCCTGGGATAAGCTCTCTGAAATTGAACAGCTTTTTTTCGCGGCTCTTGCCGACTGCTCCGGGTTTATTACGGACGGTTTGCCCATTGCTTTTGACATGAAAGACGAAAAGAAAAAAGAAGAACAAGAAAACGCAAGTACGATAAAATACCCCGGCCAGGAATTTTTTGAACTCCTGGGTGTGGAGGTTCCCGAAGCCACTACGGGGCTTATTACTGCCGGAGTACGGGCCGGGTTCCTTATGGCAAAGCCCATGGGCAAGGAGATCCATTCTGCGGCGCCCGCCTATCTCGCGAATAAACGCGCCGGGCTTTCCTGGCCCAATGATAAACTTGAAAAGATCAAACTCCTGTTAAATAAAATATTCTGCCTTGAACTGAGAGTTCTGGCTCCTTTTCTCGCGCGGAATCCCAATCCTATTTTGTATCAGCAGGTTGGGGAAAATCATAAGCGTTGGTTTGACGCCCTGGAAACGGTCTGGCTTAACAAGGATTTCACCCTGTTTATGAACAGCAGCCACCTGCTTGCTTCTATCATGCATAAAATTGGTATGAAAGAACATCTTGATGAATGGTACCTGAAATTGATAAAGAGCTCTACTCTTCCCGAGCCGGGCTCTTCCCTCTCCCCCGAAGCTTCTGTTGCCTGGCTTAAGACTGCCTGTGACAGCATCCATGCCAGGGGTGCTCTTGATTCCCCTGAGATCCTTAAGGGTGTTGAGTTCTGGCACCACTGGATCGACAATGATATGGCTGGTTATGAAAATGCCGAATATAAAAAAATCATTTTTAATAATATTGTTATGTTCCTGGAGGCGTTTTACCGGGTGAAAAAAGAATGGGAAGGGCGAAAGAATATCAGCCTTATTGCTCTTAATTTCTATGAGGAAGAGAAAGATTATCTCAAGGTTATTACGTCGCTGCAATCCATTGCCCGTTGTTATGAGGCCCTGGGTTCTCTTGACGAATGCAAACGCTATGAAGAAAAAGTCATGAACGATATTCCATATGATTCGCTCGATGACGGGATCAAGGAAAAGAGTATGCTTGAGATTGCTATTAACCGGATTAACCGGAAAGAATATTCCGAGGCCGAATCCCTGCTGAACGCGGTTAAAGACTCCTCACAGATTGGCGAGCTCCTTGTTGCTGCCGATTCTTTCCAGGGCAGGATCTTTATGGAGCAGGACCGCCTGGAAGAGGCCGTTGCTATTTTTACGGATATCTGGCGGGATATTATGGAACGGAAGCACCAGTTTAATATCGAAAGTACTTCGAAGAATCTTGTTGACCTGGAGAATAAGATGGGGAAAGAGAAGTTCAGGGCGATATTTGAAGAGAATGCTCCTGGGGTGCTTACTCCGCTGGAGTTGGTTATGCAGCAGCAAGGAGGGGCCCCCCAACCCCCGGAGGGGGCGTAAGAGAGTTTTTTCTTGACAATTTGGTGTTGTGGGGTAAATAGATGTTAATGTTGGTTCAATGGAAGAAACTATGGAAGATTTAGCTAGATATACATTTGATCCCGATCATCCGAAAGATTTTTTGGCTTATAAGCTGTTGCTTAAGATTCTTAAGGATAGGAATAACTATGTAATTATCGACCCATTCTTCATTGCAGAAATTTTTGACAAAGATATTTTTGATGAAGAAATAACTGACGAGATATGGGACAAGCCGAATAATTTTAATGATCTATCGGGAATACAAAAAGCCAATTCTTATATCTCAAATTATTCCTTCAAAGAGTTGAATGAAGCTATTTTAAAAAAAATAGGCGATAGGAACCAGCATTCTTTTAAAAATTTAATTGATACTCTATTAACTTCCATAGAATTTGTTGATAATTCTCCCTGGCCTCCTGGCATAAATATAAACGATAATTTATTATCTAATGATTATCTTGAAATGATAAATACGGGGAATTATCATCAATTAGAACTTTTAAACAAGACGATATCACATAATAAAAATTTAATCTTTTTCCTTACAAAACCTTATGATAAAATTATCAAATTTTTTGATATCCACAAAACAGCAATATTAATCACAACAGTTGAAAATTTTAGCGTATTTCAAAATATACTTCCAAAAAACATGAGACCAATCTTACTAAAAAACACAAAACATCTCCACCGTCTTTTAGACTTCGTAAAACGGGACCTAAATATTCAAAATGCAAAAACACAAAATACTCAACAAAAAGATATATACTATTTAAACTATGTCGAGATAAAAAACTACTTCAGCATAGAAAACATTTCCCTGGAAAACCTCTCCGACAAAAAAGAAATATATTTCCTTGGGGAAAACGGTGACGGCAAAACCATTCTTTTACAGGCAATTCTCCTTGCTTTAAAAGGAAATCGTAATGAAGGAGATGTAATAAAATTTATAAAGCATAATCCGATGGGAGATCCACTATTATCAGCTGTTGACAGCAATAGCAAATCATATCTATTTAAAGAAAATCCGAAAGAGCAGGAAGAGTCCTATGAAAACATCTTCGCTTATGGAGTAAGCAGGTTCCGTAATGACTCGGACAAAAAAGATCAAGAAGGATATCTCACCATATTCAGTTACGACCAATACCTGGACAATCCAGTTAAATGGCTCCAGCACCTGGACCACAAAGAATTAAGTGGTGAAGCTATAACCATAACCCTGGCAAAAGCAAAAGAACTCTTAAAAGAACTTCTGGATAAAAATGTTGAAATAGAAGTTACTCCTGATAAAGTAATCTTCACTGAAAAAGGAACACCACTCCTTTTTGACCAATTATCCGACGGATACAAAAGTGTTATCGTCTGGGTATGTGACATGGTAATACGGCTCTCTGCACGGCAACCCGATGTCGCCGATATTACAGACTTCAAAGGAATAGTCCTTGTGGATGAAATCGGGATCTTTTTGCATCCAAAGTGGCAGTATACAATAGCCCGCAAACTCCGGGAATGGTTCCCCGGAATCCAATTTATTTTCACCACCCACAGCCCTCTCACCATCATGGGAGCATCAAAAGACGCGGTATTTTATAAGCTCTATAAAGAGAATGGAGTAACAAAGGTAACAGAACCCATGAACAGCATTTCTCATCTCATGGCAAACGGAGTTATAACCTCCCCGCTTTTCAACTTGCCCGACGCGCGGACCTTCTCCTTTGACGAAGCAAACGAAGATCTTGATACCAGTGACGATTATTTATCCGGAAGAATACACCGGATAATATCAAAAAGAATACGGGAAGAATATAATGTAACTGAAGATGATATAATAAAATTCATAAACGAAGAACTTGACAAGCTTGAAACCGAGTAATAGAGACAAGAAGAAAGAGTAAAGATGATTAAAATCGATAAAAATCTCAACACCATTCCCCCTTCCCTTCAATCTAATTTAACTAACCGGCGAAGAAAGGAGCTGATCAATGAGGGGCAGTATATTGATAAAAATGTTTATAACAGCAGATACAAAATGAATGATATAAAGAATGCCCTGAAAAATATTTATCATAATAAATGTGCTTACTGTGAAAAACAAATTGAACAGTTTCATGTAGAACATTTCCGTCCCAAAAGTATATATTGCTGGCTGGCATATTCCTGGGACAACCTGCTGCTTGCCTGCCCAACCTGCAACACCCATAAAGATAATCATTTTGAACTCCAGGCCCAAAAAGCAGAATTCACTGAAGCAGACCTGGACCAGATCCATACCCTGGCAGAAAAATACAACAGGCAGGAAGAAAATAAATTTCTAAACCCGGAACAGGAAGATCCCGAACCGGAGTTGAAGTTCGACCAAAATGGAACAATAAGCTCGGAGAATCAAAGAATTGAGTACACCATTAATACCTGTAAATTAAATAGACATGATATAAAAGATTTTCGCAAGCGAATATATGACAAAATATTAATCCGTTTAGAACAACGATTTCGAGATGTTAAAAAAGCCAAAACGAAAGAAAAACAAAAGGAAGCAATGATAAAAATTAAGGGCTTGCTTGAAGACTTTCAACAAGATTCTCATGAC
>JAAENB010000521.1 GCA_024224995.1 bacterium
GGTATTCCTGTATATGGAAACCAAAGAGCCCTGGGTGTATATATACGTGGTAGCTAAAAAATTTGGAAAGAAGAAAAAGCATATTTTTGGATTTATTGAGATGGAAGACGGGTCTCTGGGGATTGCTATTTATAAACCGGGGAGGTAGGGGAAGGTAATCGGTGGCCCGGAGAGCCGGGTTACCGGTGATGGGTTAAGGAGTATGGTTTATTTTCATAGACAACTGCCTTATTTTTAGTAATAGAATTTTCACGTATATTAAAATTCTTGCCGGAATCTGTTCATTCAGTGATAAAAACTCTGTATTTATATGCAATTTTAAATTGTCAATTTCTTCAGTTTTGTGTATTTTTTTGAAATACTGTTGTTCATTCCCTCTCAGGTAGCGTTCATTCCCTAACACTTGACAAAATGAAAAAAAAGGGTTACATTATACAATAATAAGCCCAATCAGGCGGTTTTTATTTTTTAAAAATTGTCTTATTTTTTAACAGCATTAAACAGGAGAAAATTATGAGAAAAATACTCAACTTGACAGTTTTTACCCTATCAGCGGCAATTCTTGCCTTTTCAGGGTGTGAAGCTGGTCTTTCTAATGGCAGTTCAAATTCAACAGACGACGATTCAAAATTTAGTTTTTCCGAAATGTATAGTAGTATTTCAAACCTGCAGCAGGATAACACTGCCATTCGGGCTGAATTAGCAACAATGACTGGTGATACAGCTACAGATAATACCAGTTTGCAGACAAGAATAACCCTTCTTGAGACACAGATCGCCGCATTGCTAACATCAAAAGCGCCGGTTGAATCAACCGTGCCCGTTGGAGCAATAGTAGCATGGCATAAAAACTTAAACGGAGGAGTTCCGGCTCTGGCAAGTAATTTCGCCGAATGTGACGGCAGTGTGATATCAGATGAGGACAGCCCTCTTGATGGACGAACACTCCCGAACTTGAACGGAGAAGGACGGTTTTTGCGAGGATCTTCGATTTCAGGGGTAGAGCAAGAAGATAATATGCAAGGTTTTATAACTTTTAGTGGCGTAACATCAGATGCAAACCTTGCGTATAACTTTACATATGGGTTTGACACATCAGATGTCGGCAACATGGGTAGAGTTATGGTGACAACAGGCGGAATATCAATAAGACAAAGTAAAACATCCGGCCCAAAAAACGATGGAACAAATGGTGTTCCTCGTATTGGTCCGGAAACCCGCCCAACCAACATGTCCGTAGTCTGGGTAATGAGAATAAAATAAGGCAGGCTCAAGGTAAAAGGAAAGGGGAGAGACCGGATCTCTTCCCTTGCTCACAGTCACTGCCTCACATCACCATCTTCTGTTATTATAATCGTATCGCCTTCATGTACTTTTTTGGTAATGCCTGGAACACCAAACAGTGCATCTATGTTATTCTCCCGGGCAACAATCGCTGAATGCGATAGCATCCCCCCGGTTTCGCTTACTACAGCCAAATAATTAGAAAAATAGGCGGATAGCTCGGGGCGGGGGTGATCTATTACCAATATGTTTTTTGGGTGTTTTTTCCCGCTTATTTTTAAAGTAACAATCCCCTCAACAGGGCCTGCACCGGAAACCCAGGTTCCTTTTTCCGATCCCCCGGAATGCAGCTGATCCGGAGACACGGGAATCCCCATCATTTCGATAGCATTTACAGTAAGGATCCCACGGGGGGGAAGCCACCCGGTATGGTTTGTCGTATGCATCCATTTTTTTTCACTAAAACGGGTCCGGGTAATCTCAAAACATAAATGAGAATGAACAACGTCTCTGTAAAAAGCGCACCATGATTGTGAAAGGATTTCCGGCAGATCCGGCAGTTGTTCCGGCAGCTTAATGTATGCAAGATCCGGTGCCGGAGAACCATTGGGAAGAATTTCCATATAGCGAGGACAGGCAGGGTCAAGATCGTATGGACCATTACAGGCAAATTCCGGAAGCAGGCTTTCAGTATTGTTTGTTTTATTAAAAAGAAATACGGCATTACTTAATTTCAGGGTAACAGAAGAAGGGGGAGATATATTTTCATTGGCAGGGAGATAATGCTGCAAAAAGCGCAGCGCAATTGAGGCTGCCGTTAGTGTGCCAAAGTTCTTTGTTTTGTTCAAACCCGTAAGTATCTTCCGGGCGATGTTTTCCGCGATTTTTTGGGCAGGCTGCCTTGAAATTGTAGATCTTATTTTAATTGAAAGCCCGATCAATAGTGCCAGGTAACGAAATGCAGGAATCAAGGCGAACAGTTCACCCTGCAGCGGCAGTACTACCCTGGAAGGAATTAGAAAGCGCGGTATTCCGAATAATGCTACAGCATGCCCAAGAGAGCTGTCACGCTGCCATTGTTTCGCCCAGAATTGAAGGGTTTCCGGGCCTGCCGGGGAGGGGACATTTTCCGAAAAGAGGGGCTCAAGTAACTGTAGATCAGGGAAAAAAAAGGCGACCATGGTATATTTTTTTTCACCAAGTAATTTTTTGACTTGAACCGTCCAGTTTCGCGCGTTCTCATTAATTAATGAAGAATCAGCAATAGGCCTCATTTGTACGATCCACCACTTTTTTCCGCGGGCAGCCCATTCAACGTAAACGGAAGCATTGGGAGATAATTCTCCAATAGTTTCGGTTAAAGCCAGGACGGTCGCGTCCGGCATGTACTGTTCTTTATTGTCCCGGTAAATTTTTTTGCTAACAGGATTGATATACAGCCTTCCGGGAACCCCAATACCGGACGTAACATAATCAGTACCGGAGCTTTCTTCGATCATGGTAATACCCGTTGCTGAGATTTGAGTCACAGCAACGCCGCTGCGGTTAGCTTTTATTAAGGGCATGCAAAGAACAGGAGAAAACTCGTATTCCCGGGGATAGCTGCTCACAACGGAATAAAGGGCGCTTGCAATGCCCTGTTCATATTCGGGAATGGTGTTATATGAGTCCGGGGTGACAATTGTACTCACATATTTCCCGGCAGCGGTATTTTTTTCACTGTCTTCACCGGGAGCAGTGCTTCGTAATATAAGAGGAATGGAATTAAACTTTTTTCTGATATGTTTTATTATTCGGGGATGAGCCGGATCCTTTGTAGTAACCCAGACCACAATACCCGGAGGGACTTCTTTTATTTTTCGGGAAATAGTCCCTAACCTGGCAGCTTTTAAACCGGCTTTTTCCAGGCCTGCAATTTCCTGCAGTGAGGCCCATCCCGGAGCGGTTCCTGCTTTTTTTCTACGGATATAACAGCGGATCGCATGGAACAGGTACATAAATAGAACAGGGAAAAGAATCAGGGGAGCTGTAATCAGGATATAAAGAAATGGGAATTCACCGGAAAGAAATTGTAATGTTATTGGTATGGCCATGAGAGAGAAAGATAAAAAATAGATCTCACGGTATGGAGAAAAGAATTCTTTCCCGCGCATGAAAAAGCCAAAAAACAGGGCGGTAAAAAACAGGGGCCACATAAAAAGATTGGAAGTATAAACCAATGGTGTTGCAAGAAATGCCAGGGAAACAGGGACTGCAAATTGTTGTATGTACAAAACAGTAATGAACGCAGGCACAAGAGGGAGGATCATAAAAAGAATATTCCCGGCTATAGCATGGAATTGAGAAATACGCCCGATAATATACCGCAGCCGGGTATAGTTCTGTAGAAACCGGGCAGCAATTTCAATGAAAAAGCTCAAGATCAGGGAGATAATAATGATCAGTATAAGCCGGTTAATTGTTAAAAAGGTGCCCGGTGAATCCGCAGCCCTGCCCAGGCGGGCCAAAACAACCGCTATAAGATTACCATGAAAGCGCTCAAGCAGAGCAGTGGATGATAGTACATCGGAAAATTTGGATCTATCCAGGTATAAAAACACCCCTTTTTCTTTATGGGTGCGGGCAAATGTCTTTATTTCATCGTCATCCATTTCAAGGAAAGAGGAGACTGTGACAGCAAAAGGAGGGTTAGAACCCCGGGATGCCTTTATGGCAACAGCATCCTGCTCTCGTATTACAACCGGCTTTTTAAAACCATAACTCAAATAATCAGGAGTTCGAATGGAAAGTTTTCTCCATAATGAGCTTCCGGTGGTATTATATCGTAGATTTTTCGAAGGATGCTCTGAAATATTACCAATAAATTTGATTGTGTAGGCAATTATCGGGATACCTGAGTTCTCCAGGAAAGGAATTGCCTGGAGTTTATTTTTTTTTATTGTTTCTTCAGTGGCAAGGAATAAAAGTTTCCGGCCATCCGCTCTGAGTTTGTTAAGAGCCGGAATTTTTTTGTGAAAATTTGAGGGTCTAAGAAGATAACCCTCTGCCGGATGGCATTCCAAAAAATTGCCCTCTTCTCCAAAATATATCACAATGCATTCCTCTTTAAGCTCGGGAATGAGAGAATCGGGATCGGGTATTGTTGTTTTTATCATGGAAAGATTATTAACAGGAAAAAGTTCAATAGCAGGCATGCCGGTATTCGGTCCCGATTTAGATGCATCATAAATAAATAATCCAAGAATAGGAATAGCTATTAGCAGGGTGCGGTAAGTTTTTTTTAGATTTCTGCCCAGGATAACCAGAGCCAGTAAAAATACTGTTATAGAGAGAGCGAGAATAATCGCTTGCATTGAGGGAAGAATGCCGAATATAAGCATGAGAATAAACTGGATTATGAGAATAAAACCGGAAAAGAATAATTGCCTGTTTCTGAACGCATAAATTAGCACAAGAGTGATAATGGTTTCGCTTAACTCGTTGTCAATACTGTTATAGATCAATAGTGAGACCGCAGTATATAAAAATACTTTGACTATTGTTTTTTTTGAGTAAAGACTTCTCAACAGAATTCGTCTTAATGATGAAAATAGGAGAGCTAAAAACCAGAAAGCACTGGTAACCATAGGAACAAGAACTTCGGGCCCCGGAATGGCCCAGATAGCTTGAGGAATTATTAGGAGATAAATGATAATATAATATTTTACATAGGTTCCCAGCCCTGTTTTTTTTACTTTTCTAATGAGCATTATTTTTGTAGAGAAGGGAGCCCGGTTTCCCCTGCACCTTGCCCCCTGTCACTGCCTCATATCTTCAACTTCGATATTTTCTCAACAGCTTCTTCCACATTTTCACGGGAACCAAAAGCCGAAAGCCTGAAATAACCTTCACCGCAGGTACCAAACCCAACACCGGGAGTACCAACAACCTGGCATTGTTCCAGAAGAACAGAAAAGAAATCCCATGAAGAATAATCCCCCGGAGTTTTAAACCAGATGTAGGGAGAGTTAACTCCGCCCGAATAACCTATGTTTAGCGCCGAAAGTCCTTCCCGGATAATTTTAGCATTGCCCAGGTAATAATCAACGATCTTGTCTATTTCAGCTCTGCCTTCATCGGTAAACGCCTGGAACGCCCCTTTTTGAATGATATAAGCAACACCGTTAAACTTGGTCGATTGTCTCCTGTTCCAGAGCTGGTTTAATGAATGAGAATTTCCTTCATCATCAAATATATTGAGTTCTTTGGGAACAATGGTATAGGAACACCTGGTACCGGTAAAGCCCGCGGTCTTGGAAAGACTTCTGAATTCTACCGCAACTTCTTTGGCTCCTTCAATTTCAAAAATACTATGAGGAACATTCTCTTCCCGGATAAAGGCTTCATACGCGGCATCGAAGAGGATGAGCGATTTGTTTTCTTTCGCGTAAGCAACCCATTTCGCCAGTTCCTCTTTTGAGAGAACCTGTCCCGTAGGATTGTTGGGAAAGCAGAGATAAATAAGGTCAACTTTTTCCGAAGGCAGCGCGGGAGTATAATTATTGCTTTCCGAGCAGTCGAGATAAACAATATTGTCGAACCTGCCGTTCGCGAAATTACCGGCTCTCCCTGCCATAATATTACTGTCAAGGTATACCGGGTACACGGGGTCGGTAATGGCAATTTTGATATCCCCCGCAAAGAGCTCCTGTATGTTCGCGGTATCTTCTTTGGCGCCGGTTGAAATAAAAATATCATCAGGATTGATATCGACACCCTTACGGGTAAAATCAATTTCACAGATCTTTTCCCGGAGGAATTCATAACCCTGTTCCGGACCATAGCCATGAAAGTTTTCCGAAGTAGCCATGTCATCAACAGCACCTTTCAGGCCGGAAATCACCGTGTCAGTAAGGGGCCGGGTAACATCCCCAATACCCAGTTTGATAATCTTCGCGGAAGGATTCTCTCCCGAATATTTCTTAACCCGTGAAGCGATTTCCGAGAACAGGTAACTGCCTTGTAATGACAGATAGTTTTTATTAATACGAATCATTATATTTCTCCTTTGTATATAGTATTTTAATTATGAGTAGAAAACCCGAGGCAAGGTAATCGGCGGCTCCTGGGAACCTTGAACCTCGAACCTTGAACCTCGAACTTTCTTAAGCGAAGCTTTCTCAAGTAGTTAATTTTAGTGCTGGTTGTTTATTCTTCCATTTCACTTTTGAGCGGCCTTCTTTAACATTATTGGCCAATGAAAGGAGCCTGTTTTTCGCGGCTATAGTATCGAGAAAGTGAAGCACGGAATTGGTGTCATCAACATCCATCTTCCCAACTTCCTGGAGTTTATTGATAATAGTTTTATGATATAAATAGATCGGCTTTTTATCAACATCCTCCAGTAAAAGATAATCGATACTCGCGTTAAGCGTGGTAGCCAGTTTAATGATAACATCTGCCGAAGGAAGCATCCGGTCATTCTCATACCGGCTGATTTGCCTTCCGTCAACGCTAATCATATTGCCTAATTCATCTTGAGACCAGCCTTTTTCCTTTCTTAGAGCTTTAATTTTCTCACCAAAGGACATAGCCTTTTATCTCCTTAAATTTATGAACTTTTAGCAGGTTCGGAGTCTGCTTATAGGTGTATAAATCACTAAAAAAACGTTACCATACACGTTTTAAGTAAAAATCCAAAAATGCCAGTCATATTTATAAAAAAAGCTTGACAGTGTGCCTCTTGGGACACATCAATTAAGCCGTTGCTGCAAAAGGTACACAAAATGTGTAGAAAGTCTCACCCCGGAAAAACCTGCTGTAACAGGAGAACCGGAATGAGACTTAACCGAAACAATCCCTGAGGAGAGCCATCGGTCAGCGTTAGCACCCTGATTAATGGCTCTCCTGTTGGAATTGTCAACAACATTTTAAAAGACCCGTAATCGATTTTTCTGCTACTAGCAGAGGCCCGGACAGGTGCGTCCGGGTCAATCCACGGAGTTAAAATCAGGAGGCTTTTATGAGTGAAGAAATAATTACGAGGAGTTTCAGGGAAACAGTGGAGTTGTTTCTGGAAAAGGAGAAGATGGCTGCGTATCATGTTATTGAGGTGCATAAAAGGGGAATAATGGACGACTTTGCCCGTTTTCTGGATGGTGTTAAGCCGGAAGAGTATAGTATTGATCAACTCACTGAAGAAGATATCATGCATTATTTTTATTTTCTTCATACTAATGAGGAAAATAACCTGGATTTTAAGATCGAGGTATTGGTCTTTTTTCTTAAGTTTGCTTTTGAGATGGGCTGGCTGCGGCCTGAGGAATGGTCGAACATTTTACGGGTTCTTGTTAAGCATAAGGAGAAAGAAAACGGAAAGGCTGCAATAAGAAAACCAAAAAAGAAACCGGATATTCAAAGTCCCGCAAGCGAGCAACTGTATCAATGAGAGCAGAGCCAATATTTGTGTAAAAAAGGGAGGGAATATATATGACAACGGTAAAGCAGTATTTCGATCGCTGGGATCTCCAGGAAAAAATAGACCTCTATCTTAAAAAAGAGCAGGTTGTTAGTTGTTTTGTTATAGAACTGTATGGAAGGAAGGTAGTAAACGATTTTATCGACTTCATTGATCATCAGCGTGGGGGTAGTGAGTGGGATCTGGTTGAGGTTACGGAACAGGACGGAAGAGATTATCTTGAGTTTCTTGAAGAAGAGATACAAAAAAAGAGCAAGAAGTATGTAAAAAAGAGCTACCGGCCGGGGCTGGACGAAAAATGGAGCCCCGGCATGAAAAGCGGCATTTTGAACTCTTTTATGAACTATGCCCTGAGCCAGGGCTGGGTACACCGGAATCCATTTAAGGAGATCTGGAAAGAGGCTCTGGAGCAGGGGCAGGCCCTTTAGGGCAACGACTCTGGCTCTATTGCAGGGTAAAACAATAGAATAATTCCTTGACTTATTCTGTTGTTTTATATATAAATATCTCTATAAAATTGAACATTTAATCGGAGGATTATTACATGAAAAAGTTTAAAATAGTAGTAGTTGTTCTTGCAATGCTGGCATTTATCCCGGCATCGAGTTATGCTTTTTTTGACGCTGGTGTTTATGGCGGTTATTCTTTTGGAAAGGGCATTGAAAACACTACGGAAACAGCAGCCGGTTTTGAATGGGGAGCTATTGCTCACTGGAATACATCTATCATTCCGCTGGTATTGAGCTTTGGCCTGGGAGGATATTTCGAAATGTCGTATCTTTCTTATGACCTGGGTGCTGCCGGATCAATAGATCTGGACAGAACAGCCGCGGGGATTGATATGTATGTTCAGTCGGAATTACCTATAATTGTTCATCCTTATGTACACGGAAAGGCTGCCGCCTATGAAAAATTACAAGTAGGAACTTTAGCCGCTGAGACCCAGTACTTTAAAAGCTATGCCGTGGGGGTGGGAGTTGCGGTCTCGCTATTTATACCGCTCATCCAGGCTTTTGGACAGTATGATTTCAATTTTGATACCGGAAGCAGCACTACAGGGCACGCGTTCCACCTTGGTTTACGCGTTAAACTCTAATAACGTGGAAAACCACGCTATGAGAAAGAGAATTCTTCCAACAAGGGGTTAAAACCCCTTGTTGGAAGCAAAAAACCTCGAACTTCGAACTTCGAACTTCGAACCTTCGAACCTTGAACCTTGAACCTCGAACCTTCTTTTTTTTACATGTTCGGATTTATAACTTCCTACCCAAAAACTTGTTTGAGATTATAATTCAGGCCGATAATTGTTGATTTATTTATTATCATATTATTTAAATGGTAAAATATTTTATTCTTGAAATATTAGACCTTTATATCATTTTATATAATAAAGAAGAGTAAGCAAAGGTTTGGGTTTGTGATGGGGAATACCATAAATATAACAATAAAGCTTTTTTCCGGTATAGAGAAAGAGCTGGGGATAGATGAGTATGATGCTTCCGACGGTTTATCCCGTACTGTTTCTGAAGGAGCACGGCTTGGAGGGGTTTTTAAAAAGCTCGGGCTTCGAAAGTTATCGGACTATGCCTTTTTTCGTGCCGGGGAGCGCTTAAACCGGTGGACCAGGCTTAAGGATGGGGATGAAGTCTCATGTCTGAGACCATCGGGAGGTGGTTAAGTGAAACAGCTATATTGTATATATTTTCATCTAAGTAGTTACAAATACAGAATGATTAATAAATAAAGGAGATGTGCCATGCAAGAAATTATCGGAACCAGTAACAAAGTGCTGGAGATCGATCTTACCAACAAAAAATTCAGCGAAATCGAAATTACCAACAATGACCGGGAAATGTACCTGGGCGGCAAAGGGCTGGGATTAAAGCTCATATATGATAGAATGGACGCAGGGATTGATCCTCTGGGTGAAGACAATATGATAGCCTTTATGATGGGCGCGCTCATGGGAACCGGGGCTCCCTGTACCGGCCGCTTCGACGCGGTTACAAAATCGCCCTTAACCGGTATTATGGTCTCTGCTTCATGCGGCGGACCCTTTGGAATGGCTCTAAAGACATCGGGCTGGGATGGTGTTATTGTAAAAGGAAAAGCTAAAAAACCGACCTATCTTGTTATTGACTCCAAAGGAGTGGAATTTAAAGACGCGAAGAAAATCTGGGGAAAAGATACGCAAAAAGCACAGGAATCGATTAGCAATGAAGGAAGCGGTTCCGTTATAATCGGGCCTGCCGGAGAGAACCTTGTTAGATATGCTAACATCTGCTCCGGGCATCGTTTCCTTGGAAGAGGCGGAATGGGCGCGGTTATGGGCTCAAAAAACCTCAAAGGTATAGTTGCCAAAGGAAAAGAGTTCAAAATTGTCCCAATACACAAAGAAAAATTCGACAAATACAGAAAAAAAGCAATAAAATATATCAATAATAACAATGTTACTGCCGGAACATACCGTACTTTCGGCACAAATGCCAATGTTAATCTTAATAATGCTGCCGGAATCCTGCCTGTAAGGAATTTTACCGGCGGATCTCACGGAGAAGCGCATAAAATCTCCGGTGAAACAATAAAAGAAAAGCACGATACCAGGTTCCATACCTGTAAGCCCTGTACAATCCTCTGCGGCCATAAAGGAAATTTTGGCGGAAAAGAACGGGCAGTACCTGAGTATGAAACTGTTGGACTCTTTGGCTCCAACCTGGAAATATTCGATCCTGTGGTTATTTCCGACTGGAACGAAATTTGTACCGAAATGGGTATGGATACCATTTCAACTGCCGCAACCATTGCCTGGGTTATGGAAGCCGCGGAAAAGGGGCTTTTTAAGTCAAAGCTGAAGTTTGGTTCTCCTGATGGTATTTCCCAGACCCTTAAGGATATTGGCAACATGAAAGGGACCGGGAAAGAACTGGCCATGGGTACCAGGTGGCTTTCAAAGAAATACGGCGGTGAAGATTTTGCCATACAGGTAAAGGGAATGGAAATGGCAGCGTACGATCCACGAGGAGCTATTGGCCAGGGCCTGTCGTTTGCTGTTGCCAACCGGGGAGCCTGTCACCTGGCATCAACGATTTTTGCTCTTGAAGCCTATTTTGGCTTCCTGCGGCCTTATGCCCAGAGAGGAAAGCATGTATATGTAGGATTTGCCGAAGATATATCTTCCGCTGTTAACTCCCTGCACATTTGCCAGTTTACCGCGTTTGCTTTTGAACTTGAGCCGCCTCTTATTAAGTTCTCTCCGCAAATCTCCCTTAACTTTCTAACCACAAACTTAACTGCAATAGCAGTAAAATTTATGGACATCAGCCTCTGGCCCGAGCTCTGGTCTACTACTACGGGCTTAAAATTGAATACTTCGAAGTTTTTAAAGGCTGGAAAACGGATAAATGCCCTGGAGCGATATATGAATACCAGGGAAGGCATATCCAAAAAAGATGATACGCTGCCCGGAAGACTCCTGAACGAAGGAAGAAAGTGCGATCCTAAAGGACGGCCTGTACCACTTGAAAAAATGCTTAAGAATTATTATAAATTAAGAGGCTGGGATGCCAATGGTATTCCAAAAGACAAAGTTTTGAAAAAGCTTGGTATTGAAAAAAAATAAATTTCCGGAGTCCCGAGAAATCGGGACTCAAATGTTTTTATCTAAAAAAATATATATGTGAGGACAGACAATGCAATTACCTGACTATTATGAATTTTTTAGCCGGTCCAAAATAAATTCCGGCAAAAAAGCCATGGAACATCTTCCATTTGAATTAAACGATCTTAACGCGAAAAAACCCCTGGTTATTACCTGTGTTAATTCGGCCCGGGAAGGACTCCCGGAAAAACTGGTTAAAGCCTTCTATGACTCCGATATTGTTATTGGCGCCATATTCGATAAAGTGGGCAGAGACGCGTCTGTTGGCCTGGTCAATGACCTGGCAGAGTTGTATGCGTACCGGGGCTGTGATTCGATTATCGCCCTCTCGGGCGGGGCTGTTATGAACATTGCCAAAGGAGTAAATATTGCTGTTTCATTAAAAGATGATGTTTTGAAATTCAGCGAAGAGGGCGCCATCAATACTCCGCTGAAACCCCTGGTTGCCCTGCCTACAAAATATTCTACAGGGCTGGAAACTTCGAATAAAGCGATTATCGACAATCATCTTTTTTCTTCCGATTTTCTTTTTCCCGATCTTGTTGTAATTGATTCCCGGCTTACAAGACCGGGCAACGCCGAGACTGCTGTGGAAGGGGCAATGATCGCTCTTACTCATTGTATTGAAGCCAATACCGATGAGTTCAGCAGCCCGGTAAATGATAGTTACGCCTATGGAGCGATACAGTTTATTAACGAAAACCTGTACCGGGTAGTAAAAAAGCCGAGTCATAAAGAGGGATCAATAGCTCTGGCGAATGCCGCGACAATGGCCAGTATTGTTTTTTCGAATTCTCCCGCCGGAATTGTTCATCTCCTGTCGGAAGAACTTTCCAGGATTACCGGTGTCTCCCTGGGAAAGTGTATGGGAATTTTGCTTCCCTATGCTCTTGAATATAAAAGGCATAAAAAACAGAGGATCAGACCTGAGCTGCTTCTGGCACTGGCAGGTTTTGACGGCTATTCCGAAACTCCTGAGCAGGATCGGGCAAACAAAGCCGTAAATAAAATACGCGGGATGCAGCAGAATCTTAAAGATTTCGTGCCTGGTTCACTGAAAGAGATTAATGTTCCGCTCTATAAATTGGAACAAGTGGCTGCTGCTGTTGTTGAGAAGAGTTCCGGACGCGCGAACCTTAAAGAATGTATGACACTGCTTGAAACTGCCCTTGAAGGGCAAATATTGGTGTAAAAGGGGAGAAAAATGATAAATATGAATGATTACCCGGAAATAAAACCGGGAATAAGCCGAATTAAGCGTATATATGCTTCAATTATGTTACTTGTTGTAGGCAGAGGCATCCAGGCTGCTGCCGCAGTAGATCGGGACGCGAAAAAAGAGTTTGCGAATTTGCGAGATGATTTTATGCTTCAGCTCTCTATTGCTCCCAATGGGCCGTATATGTTTGTAGGTAAGAATGAAAAAGGCAAAGTGAAATATATGGGCTGGAATCCCAAAGGAAAAAAATCGACCCTTGAAATGAGATTGAAAAGTATGGAGGCCGCGACTCTCTTACTGACGTTCCAGGAAAAAACAGCTATTGCCTCATGTAATGACAGGCTTTTGGTTCAGGGAAATCTTCAGGATGCGTGCGCAGTCCTTCGATTGTTCGACATTGTTGAGATGTATCTTCTGCCTAAGTTTATTACCAAATTTGCTGTGAAACGGTATCCTCACTGGTCTCAAGTCTCGCCTGTTCGAAAACACCTGGGCCGGATACTGATTTACCTGAGATTGATTACCGGTTAAGAGACCGGTTATTGTAACATCGAAATTTATTTGAGTGGAGATATAAAATGGATTTACCAAAATATTATGAATTTTGCTGCCGTGTTAAGACCATTTCCGGTCACAAGACACTTGAGAAAATACCCGAAGTCCTGGTACAATTGAAATCGAAAAAGCCCATGATTATTGCGGACAAAGGGGTTGTTGGTGCGGGGCTTATTAAAATAGTTACTACTGCAATAGGAAAAAAAGTAAAAATAGGAGCGATCTTTGATGATGTTCCTCCGGATTCTGATGTTTCAACAGTTAATGCCGTAGCTGCCACATATAAGTCAAAAGGATGCGATGCAATTATCGCTGTAGGCGGCGGCTCGGTCCTTGATACCGCGAAAGGGGTGAATATCCTTGTTTCGGAAAACGCTAAGGATCTCATGAGGTTTACCGGGTTTGGCGCGTTAAAACGGCCTCTAAAGCCAATGATTGCCATTCCCACAACATCAGGAACAGGTTCCGAGGTTACTTCTGTTGCTGTTATTGCCGATCACTCTAAGAATTTGAAAATGCTTTTTCCATCGCTTTTTCTTCTTCCCGATGTAGCGGTTCTCGATCCCCGGATGACCAAGACCCTGCCGCCTTTTCTTACTTCAACAACGGCAATGGACGCCTTAACCCACGCTGTAGAGGCATATACCTGCCTGTCGAAGAATCCTTTAAGTGATATTACCGCGCTTAACGGTATTGAGCTTATTGCAAAAAATGTGATTAATGTGGTAAAGAAACCCGGCGATCTTAACGGCCGTCTTGCCCTGGCAAACGGGTCCCTGCTGGCGGGGATGGCATTTTCCAACTCTACAGTGGGCATGGTTCATACTATGGGGCATTCCGCAGGGGCTGTGTGCCATGTTCCCCATGGGGTGTGCATGAGCATACTGCTTCCCTATGGGCTGGAGTATAACCTGCACAAAAATGGTCATCTTACTGCTGAGCTCCTATTCGCGTTGGCCGGACCTGATGTGTACGCTGCCACACCAAAGAAAGATCGTCCTTTAAAGACCATTGAATTCATTCGGAACTTGAACCAGGAACTCTTTGACGCTACCAAAGGCGCTCATGCCCGTTTTTTAGGCGAAGTTAAGGACCGGGACGGCAAGCCCATGATTCCAAAAGATAAACTCCCGGATATTGCCCGGACCTGTCTTGGAGACGCGTCCCTCTTCTACAATCCGGAAGATCTGAACTATGATGATTACCTTATGGTTCTGGAACACGCCTGGGAAGGCACTCCTCTTGACCGGAAGAAGATTAAGAAGGGAAAGAGCACCAGTAAGATTAAGGTTAAGTAGGCGGAACCGGTTTTGAAAGCGACGTTGTTGTATGTAGGGGAGAGGCATGCCTCTCCCCTACATACAACAACGTCGCTTTCAAAACCGGTTCCGCCTACTTAACCTTAATCTTACTGGTGCTCTTTCCCTTCTTAATCTTCTTCCGGTCAAGAGGAGTGCCTTCCCAGGCGTGTTCCAGAACCATAAGGTAATCATCATAGTTCAGATCTTCCGGATTGTAGAAGAGGGACGCGTCTCCAAGACAGGTCCGGGCAATATCCGGGAGTTTATCTTTTGGAATCATGGGCTTGCCGTCCCGGTCCTTAACTTCGCCTAAAAAACGGGCATGAGCGCCTTTGGTAGCGTCAAAGAGTTCCTGGTTCAAGTTCCGAATGAATTCAATGGTCTTTAAAGGACGATCTTTCTTTGGTGTGGCAGCGTACACATCAGGTCCGGCCAACGCGAATAGGAGCTCAGCAGTAAGATGACCATTTTTGTGCAGGTTATACTCCAGCCCATAGGGAAGCAGTATGCTCATGCACACCCCATGGGGAACATGGCACACAGCCCCTGCGGAATGCCCCATAGTATGAACCATGCCCACTGTAGAGTTGGAAAATGCCATCCCCGCCAGCAGGGACCCGTTTGCCAGGGCAAGACGGCCGTTAAGATCGCCGGGTTTCTTTACCACATTAATCACATTTTTTGCAATAAGCTCAATACCGTTAAGCGCGGTAATATCACTTAAAGGATTCTTCGACAGGCAGGTATATGCCTCTACAGCGTGGGTTAAGGCGTCCATTGCCGTTGTTGAAGTAAGAAAAGGCGGCAGGGTCTTGGTCATCCGGGGATCGAGAACCGCTACATCGGGAAGAAGAAAAAGCGATGGAAAAAGCATTTTCAAATTCTTAGAGTGATCGGCAATAACAGCAACAGAAGTAACCTCGGAACCTGTTCCTGATGTTGTGGGAATGGCAATCATTGGCTTTAGAGGCCGTTTTAACGCGCCAAACCCGGTAAACCTCATGAGATCCTTAGCGTTTTCCGAAACAAGGATATTCACCCCTTTCGCGGTATCAAGGACCGAGCCGCCGCCTACAGCGATAATTGCATCGCATCCTTTTGACTTATATGTGGCAGCTACGGCATTAACTGTTGAAACATCAGAATCCGGAGGAACATCATCAAAGATCGCTCCTATTTTTACTTTTTTTCCTATTGCAGTAGTAACTATTTTAATAAGCCCCGCACCAACAACCCCTTTGTCCGCAATAATCATGGGCTTTTTCGATTTCAATTGTACCAGGACTTCGGGTATTTTCTCAAGTGTCTTGTGACCGGAAATGGTCTTAACACGGCAGCAAAATTCATAATATTTTGGTAAATCCATTTTATATCTCCACTCAAATAAATTTCGATGTTACAATAACCGGTCTCTTAACCGGTAATCAATCTCAGGTAAATCAGTATCCGGCCCAGGTGTTTTCGAACAGGCGAGACTTGAGACCAGTGAGGATACCGTTTCACAGCAAATTTGGTAATAAACTTAGGCAGAAGATACATCTCAACAATGTCGAACAATCGAAGGACTGCGCACGCATCCTGAAGATTTCCCTGAACCAAAAGCCTGTCATTACATGAGGCAATAGCTGTTTTTTCCTGGAACGTCAGTAAGAGAGTCGCGGCCTCCATACTTTTCAATCTCATTTCAAGGGTCGATTTTTTTCCTTTGGGATTCCAGCCCATATATTTCACTTTGCCTTTTTCATTCTTACCTACAAACATATACGGCCCATTGGGAGCAATAGAGAGCTGAAGCATAAAATCATCTCGCAAATTCGCAAACTCTTTTTTCGCGTCCCGATCTACTGCGGCAGCAGCCTGGATGCCTCTGCCTACAACAAGTAACATAATTGAAGCATATATACGCTTAATTCGGCTTATTCCCGGTTTTATTTCCGGGTAATCATTCATATTTATCATTTTTCTCCCCTTTTACACCAATATTTGCCCTTCAAGGGCAGTTTCAAGCAGTGTCATACATTCTTTAAGGTTCGCGCGTCCGGAACTCTTCTCAACAACAGCAGCAGCCACTTGTTCCAATTTATAGAGCGGAACATTAATCTCTTTCAGTGAACCAGGCACGAAATCTTTAAGATTCTGCTGCATCCCGCGTATTTTATTTACGGCTTTGTTTGCCCGATCCTGCTCAGGAGTTTCGGAATAGCCGTCAAAACCTGCCAGTGCCAGAAGCAGCTCAGGTCTGATCCTCTGTTTTTTATGCCTTTTATATTCAAGAGCATAGGGAAGCAAAATTCCCATACACTTTCCCAGGGAGACACCGGTAATCCTGGAAAGTTCTTCCGACAGGAGATGAACAATTCCGGCGGGAGAATTCGAAAAAACAATACTGGCCATTGTCGCGGCATTCGCCAGAGCTATTGATCCCTCTTTATGACTCGGCTTTTTTACTACCCGGTACAGGTTTTCGTTAATAAACTGTATCGCTCCATAGGCGTAACTATCATTTACCGGGCTGCTGAACTCATCGGTATTGGCTTCAATACAATGAGTAAGAGCGATCATTGCCCCTTCCACAGCAGTCTCGGCGTTGCCCGGTCTTGTAAGCCGGGAATCAATTACAACAAGATCGGGAAAAAGAAAATCGGAAGAAAAAAGATGATTGTCGATAATCGCTTTATTCGAAGTTTCCAGCCCTGTAGAATATTTTGTAGGCAGGGCAACCAGGGGTTTCAGCGGAGTATTGATGGCGCCCTCTTCGCTGAATTTCAAAACATCATCTTTTAATGAAACAGCAATATTTACTCCTTTGGCAATGTTCATAACAGCCCCGCCCGAGAGGGCGATAATCGAATCACAGCCCCGGTACGCATACAACTCTGCCAGGTCATTGACCAGGCCAACAGACGCGTCTCTGCCCACTTTATCGAATATGGCGCCAATAACAATATCGGAGTCATAGAAGGCTTTAACCAGTTTTTCCGGGAGTCCTTCCCGGGCCGAATTAACACAGGTAATAACCAGGGGTTTTTTCGCGTTAAGATCGTTTAATTCAAATGGAAGATGTTCCATGGCTTTTTTGCCGGAATTTATTTTGGACCGGCTAAAAAATTCATAATAGTCAGGTAATTGCATTGTCTGTCCTCACATATATATTTTTTTAGATAAAAACATTTGAGTCCCGATTTCTCGGGACTCCGGAAATTTATTTTTTTTCAATACCAAGCTTTTTCAAAACTTTGTCTTTTGGAATACCATTGGCATCCCAGCCTCTTAATTTATAATAATTCTTAAGCATTTTTTCAAGTGGTACAGGCCGTCCTTTAGGATCGCACTTTCTTCCTTCGTTCAGGAGTCTTCCGGGCAGCGTATCATCTTTTTTGGATATGCCTTCCCTGGTATTCATATATCGCTCCAGGGCATTTATCCGTTTTCCAGCCTTTAAAAACTTCGAAGTATTCAATTTTAAGCCCGTAGTAGTAGACCAGAGCTCGGGCCAGAGGCTGATGTCCATAAATTTTACTGCTATTGCAGTTAAGTTTGTGGTTAGAAAGTTAAGGGAGATTTGCGGAGAGAACTTAATAAGAGGCGGCTCAAGTTCAAAAGCAAACGCGGTAAACTGGCAAATGTGCAGGGAGTTAACAGCGGAAGATATATCTTCGGCAAATCCTACATATACATGCTTTCCTCTCTGGGCATAAGGCCGCAGGAAGCCAAAATAGGCTTCAAGAGCAAAAATCGTTGATGCCAGGTGACAGGCTCCCCGGTTGGCAACAGCAAACGACAGGCCCTGGCCAATAGCTCCTCGTGGATCGTACGCTGCCATTTCCATTCCCTTTACCTGTATGGCAAAATCTTCACCGCCGTATTTCTTTGAAAGCCACCTGGTACCCATGGCCAGTTCTTTCCCGGTCCCTTTCATGTTGCCAATATCCTTAAGGGTCTGGGAAATACCATCAGGAGAACCAAACTTCAGCTTTGACTTAAAAAGCCCCTTTTCCGCGGCTTCCATAACCCAGGCAATGGTTGCGGCAGTTGAAATGGTATCCATACCCATTTCGGTACAAATTTCGTTCCAGTCGGAAATAACCACAGGATCGAATATTTCCAGGTTGGAGCCAAAGAGTCCAACAGTTTCATACTCAGGTACTGCCCGTTCTTTTCCGCCAAAATTTCCTTTATGGCCGCAGAGGATTGTACAGGGCTTACAGGTATGGAACCTGGTATCGTGCTTTTCTTTTATTGTTTCACCGGAGATTTTATGCGCTTCTCCGTGAGATCCGCCGGTAAAATTCCTTACAGGCAGGATTCCGGCAGCATTATTAAGATTAACATTGGCATTTGTGCCGAAAGTACGGTATGTTCCGGCAGTAACATTGTTATTATTGATATATTTTATTGCTTTTTTTCTGTATTTGTCGAATTTTTCTTTGTGTATTGGGACAATTTTGAACTCTTTTCCTTTGGCAACTATACCTTTGAGGTTTTTTGAGCCCATAACCGCGCCCATTCCGCCTCTTCCAAGGAAACGATGCCCGGAGCAGATGTTAGCATATCTAACAAGGTTCTCTCCGGCAGGCCCGATTATAACGGAACCGCTTCCTTCATTGCTAATCGATTCCTGTGCTTTTTGCGTATCTTTTCCCCAGATTTTCTTCGCGTCTTTAAATTCCACTCCTTTGGAGTCAATAACAAGATAGGTCGGTTTTTTAGCTTTTCCTTTTACAATAACACCATCCCAGCCCGATGTCTTTAGAGCCATTCCAAAGGGTCCGCCGCATGAAGCAGAGACCATAATACCGGTTAAGGGCGATTTTGTAACCGCGTCGAAGCGGCCGGTACAGGGAGCCCCGGTTCCCATGAGCGCGCCCATCATAAAGGCTATCATATTGTCTTCACCCAGAGGATCAATCCCTGCGTCCATTCTATCATATATGAGCTTTAATCCCAGCCCTTTGCCGCCCAGGTACATTTCCCGGTCATTGTTGGTAATTTCGATTTCGCTGAATTTTTTGTTGGTAAGATCGATCTCCAGCACTTTGTTACTGGTTCCGATAATTTCTTGCATGGCACATCTCCTTTATTTATTAATCATTCTGTATTTGTAACTACTTAGATGAAAATATATACAATATAGCTGTTTCACTTAACCACCTCCCGATGGTCTCAGACATGAGACTTCATCCCCATCCTTAAGCCTGGTCCACCGGTTTAAGCGCTCCCCGGCACGAAAAAAGGCATAGTCCGATAACTTTCGAAGCCCGAGCTTTTTAAAAACCCCTCCAAGCCGTGCTCCTTCAGAAACAGTACGGGATAAACCGTCGGAAGCATCATACTCATCTATCCCCAGCTCTTTCTCTATACCGGAAAAAAGCTTTATTGTTATATTTATGGTATTCCCCATCACAAACCCAAACCTTTGCTTACTCTTCTTTATTATATAAAATGATATAAAGGTCTAATATTTCAAGAATAAAATATTTTACCATTTAAATAATATGATAATAAATAAATCAACAATTATCGGCCTGAATTATAATCTCAAACAAGTTTTTGGGTAGGAAGTTATAAATCCGAACATGTAAAAAAAAGAAGGTTCGAGGTTCAAGGTTCAAGGTTCGAAGGTTCGAAGTTCGAAGTTCGAAGTTCGAGGTTTTTTGCTTCCAACAAGGGGTTTTAACCCCTTGTTGGAAGAATTCTCTTTCTCATAGCGTGGTTTTCCACGTTATTAGAGTTTAACGCGTAAACCAAGGTGGAACGCGTGCCCTGTAGTGCTGCTTCCGGTATCAAAATTGAAATCATACTGTCCAAAAGCCTGGATGAGCGGTATAAATAGCGAGACCGCAACTCCCACCCCCACGGCATAGCTTTTAAAGTACTGGGTCTCAGCGGCTAAAGTTCCTACTTGTAATTTTTCATAGGCGGCAGCCTTTCCGTGTACATAAGGATGAACAATTATAGGTAATTCCGACTGAACATACATATCAATCCCCGCGGCTGTTCTGTCCAGATCTATTGATCCGGCAGCACCCAGGTCATAAGAAAGATACGACATTTCGAAATATCCTCCCAGGCCAAAGCTCAATACCAGCGGAATGATAGATGTATTCCAGTGAGCAATAGCTCCCCATTCAAAACCGGCTGCTGTTTCCGTAGTGTTTTCAATGCCCTTTCCAAAAGAATAACCGCCATAAACACCAGCGTCAAAAAAAGCATAACTCGATGCCGGGATAAATGCCAGCATTGCAAGAACAACTACTACTATTTTAAACTTTTTCATGTAATAATCCTCCGATTAAATGTTCAATTTTATAGAGATATTTATATATAAAACAACAGAATAAGTCAAGGAATTATTCTATTGTTTTACCCTGCAATAGAGCCAGAGTCGTTGCCCTAAAGGGCCTGCCCCTGCTCCAGAGCCTCTTTCCAGATCTCCTTAAATGGATTCCGGTGTACCCAGCCCTGGCTCAGGGCATAGTTCATAAAAGAGTTCAAAATGCCGCTTTTCATGCCGGGGCTCCATTTTTCGTCCAGCCCCGGCCGGTAGCTCTTTTTTACATACTTCTTGCTCTTTTTTTGTATCTCTTCTTCAAGAAACTCAAGATAATCTCTTCCGTCCTGTTCCGTAACCTCAACCAGATCCCACTCACTACCCCCACGCTGATGATCAATGAAGTCGATAAAATCGTTTACTACCTTCCTTCCATACAGTTCTATAACAAAACAACTAACAACCTGCTCTTTTTTAAGATAGAGGTCTATTTTTTCCTGGAGATCCCAGCGATCGAAATACTGCTTTACCGTTGTCATATATATTCCCTCCCTTTTTTACACAAATATTGGCTCTGCTCTCATTGATACAGTTGCTCGCTTGCGGGACTTTGAATATCCGGTTTCTTTTTTGGTTTTCTTATTGCAGCCTTTCCGTTTTCTTTCTCCTTATGCTTAACAAGAACCCGTAAAATGTTCGACCATTCCTCAGGCCGCAGCCAGCCCATCTCAAAAGCAAACTTAAGAAAAAAGACCAATACCTCGATCTTAAAATCCAGGTTATTTTCCTCATTAGTATGAAGAAAATAAAAATAATGCATGATATCTTCTTCAGTGAGTTGATCAATACTATACTCTTCCGGCTTAACACCATCCAGAAAACGGGCAAAGTCGTCCATTATTCCCCTTTTATGCACCTCAATAACATGATACGCAGCCATCTTCTCCTTTTCCAGAAACAACTCCACTGTTTCCCTGAAACTCCTCGTAATTATTTCTTCACTCATAAAAGCCTCCTGATTTTAACTCCGTGGATTGACCCGGACGCACCTGTCCGGGCCTCTGCTAGTAGCAGAAAAATCGATTACGGGTCTTTTAAAATGTTGTTGACAATTCCAACAGGAGAGCCATTAATCAGGGTGCTAACGCTGACCGATGGCTCTCCTCAGGGATTGTTTCGGTTAAGTCTCATTCCGGTTCTCCTGTTACAGCAGGTTTTTCCGGGGTGAGACTTTCTACACATTTTGTGTACCTTTTGCAGCAACGGCTTAATTGATGTGTCCCAAGAGGCACACTGTCAAGCTTTTTTTATAAATATGACTGGCATTTTTGGATTTTTACTTAAAACGTGTATGGTAACGTTTTTTTAGTGATTTATACACCTATAAGCAGACTCCGAACCTGCTAAAAGTTCATAAATTTAAGGAGATAAAAGGCTATGTCCTTTGGTGAGAAAATTAAAGCTCTAAGAAAGGAAAAAGGCTGGTCTCAAGATGAATTAGGCAATATGATTAGCGTTGACGGAAGGCAAATCAGCCGGTATGAGAATGACCGGATGCTTCCTTCGGCAGATGTTATCATTAAACTGGCTACCACGCTTAACGCGAGTATCGATTATCTTTTACTGGAGGATGTTGATAAAAAGCCGATCTATTTATATCATAAAACTATTATCAATAAACTCCAGGAAGTTGGGAAGATGGATGTTGATGACACCAATTCCGTGCTTCACTTTCTCGATACTATAGCCGCGAAAAACAGGCTCCTTTCATTGGCCAATAATGTTAAAGAAGGCCGCTCAAAAGTGAAATGGAAGAATAAACAACCAGCACTAAAATTAACTACTTGAGAAAGCTTCGCTTAAGAAAGTTCGAGGTTCAAGGTTCGAGGTTCAAGGTTCCCAGGAGCCGCCGATTACCTTGCCTCGGGTTTTCTACTCATAATTAAAATACTATATACAAAGGAGAAATATAATGATTCGTATTAATAAAAACTATCTGTCATTACAAGGCAGTTACCTGTTCTCGGAAATCGCTTCACGGGTTAAGAAATATTCGGGAGAGAATCCTTCCGCGAAGATTATCAAACTGGGTATTGGGGATGTTACCCGGCCCCTTACTGACACGGTGATTTCCGGCCTGAAAGGTGCTGTTGATGACATGGCTACTTCGGAAAACTTTCATGGCTATGGTCCGGAACAGGGTTATGAATTCCTCCGGGAAAAGATCTGTGAAATTGATTTTACCCGTAAGGGTGTCGATATCAATCCTGATGATATTTTTATTTCAACCGGCGCCAAAGAAGATACCGCGAACATACAGGAGCTCTTTGCGGGGGATATCAAAATTGCCATTACCGACCCCGTGTACCCGGTATACCTTGACAGTAATATTATGGCAGGGAGAGCCGGTAATTTCGCGAACGGCAGGTTCGACAATATTGTTTATCTCGACTGCTCGGAAAGCAATAATTATACTCCCGCGCTGCCTTCGGAAAAAGTTGACCTTATTTATCTCTGCTTTCCCAACAATCCTACGGGACAGGTTCTCTCAAAAGAGGAACTGGCGAAATGGGTTGCTTACGCGAAAGAAAACAAATCGCTCATCCTCTTCGATGCCGCGTATGAAGCCTTTATCCGGGAAGAGAATGTTCCTCATAGTATTTTTGAAATTGAAGGAGCCAAAGAAGTTGCGGTAGAATTCAGAAGTCTTTCCAAGACCGCGGGCTTTACCGGTACCAGGTGTTCCTATACCATTGTTCCCAAAGAACTCAATATATTTGATGATGAAGGAAATTCTCATTCATTAAACCAGCTCTGGAACAGGAGACAATCGACCAAGTTTAACGGTGTTGCTTATATCATTCAAAAAGGGGCGTTCCAGGCGTTTACCGATGAAGGCAGAGCTGAAATAGACAAGATCGTTGATTATTACCTGGGCAATGCTAAAATTATCCGGGAAGGACTTTCGGCGCTAAACATAGGTTATTCGGGCGGAGTTAACTCTCCCTACATCTGGTTTAAAACTCCGGGGGATTATTCTTCATGGGATTTCTTTTCTGTTCTTCTGGAACAATGCCAGGTTGTTGGTACTCCCGGTGTTGGGTTTGGTACCTGCGGTGAAGGTTATTTCAGGCTTTCGGCTTTTGGTTCCCGTGAAAATGTGGAAGAAGCTGTTGAGAAAATATCGAAGTTGAAGATATGAGGCAGTGACAGGGGGCAAGGTGCAGGGGAAACCGGGCTCCCTTCTCTACAAAAATAATGCTCATTAGAAAAGTAAAAAAAACAGGGCTGGGAACCTATGTAAAATATTATATTATCATTTATCTCCTAATAATTCCTCAAGCTATCTGGGCCATTCCGGGGCCCGAAGTTCTTGTTCCTATGGTTACCAGTGCTTTCTGGTTTTTAGCTCTCCTATTTTCATCATTAAGACGAATTCTGTTGAGAAGTCTTTACTCAAAAAAAACAATAGTCAAAGTATTTTTATATACTGCGGTCTCACTATTGATCTATAACAGTATTGACAACGAGTTAAGCGAAACCATTATCACTCTTGTGCTAATTTATGCGTTCAGAAACAGGCAATTATTCTTTTCCGGTTTTATTCTCATAATCCAGTTTATTCTCATGCTTATATTCGGCATTCTTCCCTCAATGCAAGCGATTATTCTCGCTCTCTCTATAACAGTATTTTTACTGGCTCTGGTTATCCTGGGCAGAAATCTAAAAAAAACTTACCGCACCCTGCTAATAGCTATTCCTATTCTTGGATTATTTATTTATGATGCATCTAAATCGGGACCGAATACCGGCATGCCTGCTATTGAACTTTTTCCTGTTAATAATCTTTCCATGATAAAAACAACAATACCCGATCCCGATTCTCTCATTCCCGAGCTTAAAGAGGAATGCATTGTGATATATTTTGGAGAAGAGGGCAATTTTTTGGAATGCCATCCGGCAGAGGGTTATCTTCTTAGACCCTCAAATTTTCACAAAAAAATTCCGGCTCTTAACAAACTCAGAGCGGATGGCCGGAAACTTTTATTCCTTGCCACTGAAGAAACAATAAAAAAAAATAAACTCCAGGCAATTCCTTTCCTGGAGAACTCAGGTATCCCGATAATTGCCTACACAATCAAATTTATTGGTAATATTTCAGAGCATCCTTCGAAAAATCTACGATATAATACCACCGGAAGCTCATTATGGAGAAAACTTTCCATTCGAACTCCTGATTATTTGAGTTATGGTTTTAAAAAGCCGGTTGTAATACGAGAGCAGGATGCTGTTGCCATAAAGGCATCCCGGGGTTCTAACCCTCCTTTTGCTGTCACAGTCTCCTCTTTCCTTGAAATGGATGACGATGAAATAAAGACATTTGCCCGCACCCATAAAGAAAAAGGGGTGTTTTTATACCTGGATAGATCCAAATTTTCCGATGTACTATCATCCACTGCTCTGCTTGAGCGCTTTCATGGTAATCTTATAGCGGTTGTTTTGGCCCGCCTGGGCAGGGCTGCGGATTCACCGGGCACCTTTTTAACAATTAACCGGCTTATACTGATCATTATTATCTCCCTGATCTTGAGCTTTTTCATTGAAATTGCTGCCCGGTTTCTACAGAACTATACCCGGCTGCGGTATATTATCGGGCGTATTTCTCAATTCCATGCTATAGCCGGGAATATTCTTTTTATGATCCTCCCTCTTGTGCCTGCGTTCATTACTGTTTTGTACATACAACAATTTGCAGTCCCTGTTTCCCTGGCATTTCTTGCAACACCATTGGTTTATACTTCCAATCTTTTTATGTGGCCCCTGTTTTTTACCGCCCTGTTTTTTGGCTTTTTCATGCGCGGGAAAGAATTCTTTTCTCCATACCGTGAGATCTATTTTTTATCTTTCTCTCTCATGGCCATACCAATAACATTACAATTTCTTTCCGGTGAATTCCCATTTCTTTATATCCTGATTACAGCTCCCCTGATTCTTTTCCCTGTTCTATTTATGTACCTGTTCCATGCGATCCGCTGTTATATCCGTAGAAAAAAAGCAGGAACCGCTCCGGGATGGGCCTCACTGCAGGAAATTGCAGGCCTGGAAAAAGCCGGTTTAAAAGCTGCCAGGTTAGGGACTATTTCCCGAAAAATAAAAGAAGTCCCTCCGGGTATTGTGGTCTGGGTTACTACAAAGGATCCGGCTCATCCCCGAATAATAAAACATATCAGAAAAAAGTTTAATTCCATTCCTCTTATATTACGAAGCACTGCTCCCGGTGAAGACAGTGAAAAAAATACCGCTGCCGGGAAATATGTGAGTACAATTGTCACCCCGGACTCATATAACACCATTCCCGAATATGAACAGGGCATTGCAAGCGCCCTTTATTCCGTTGTGAGCAGCTATCCCCGGGAATACGAGTTTTCTCCTGTTCTTTGCATGCCCTTAATAAAAGCTAACCGCAGCGGCGTTGCTGTGACTCAAATCTCAGCAACGGGTATTACCATGATCGAAGAAAGCTCCGGTACTGATTATGTTACGTCCGGTATTGGGGTTCCCGGAAGGCTGTATATCAATCCTGTTAGCAAAAAAATTTACCGGGACAATAAAGAACAGTACATGCCGGACGCGACCGTCCTGGCTTTAACCGAAACTATTGGAGAATTATCTCCCAATGCTTCCGTTTACGTTGAATGGGCTGCCCGCGGAAAAAAGTGGTGGATCGTACAAATGAGGCCTATTGCTGATTCTTCATTAATTAATGAGAACGCGCGAAACTGGACGGTTCAAGTCAAAAAATTACTTGGTGAAAAAAAATATACCATGGTCGCCTTTTTTTTCCCTGATCTACAGTTACTTGAGCCCCTCTTTTCGGAAAATGTCCCCTCCCCGGCAGGCCCGGAAACCCTTCAATTCTGGGCGAAACAATGGCAGCGTGACAGCTCTCTTGGGCATGCTGTAGCATTATTCGGAATACCGCGCTTTCTAATTCCTTCCAGGGTAGTACTGCCGCTGCAGGGTGAACTGTTCGCCTTGATTCCTGCATTTCGTTACCTGGCACTATTGATCGGGCTTTCAATTAAAATAAGATCTACAATTTCAAGGCAGCCTGCCCAAAAAATCGCGGAAAACATCGCCCGGAAGATACTTACGGGTTTGAACAAAACAAAGAACTTTGGCACACTAACGGCAGCCTCAATTGCGCTGCGCTTTTTGCAGCATTATCTCCCTGCCAATGAAAATATATCTCCCCCTTCTTCTGTTACCCTGAAATTAAGTAATGCCGTATTTCTTTTTAATAAAACAAACAATACTGAAAGCCTGCTTCCGGAATTTGCCTGTAATGGTCCATACGATCTTGACCCTGCCTGTCCTCGCTATATGGAAATTCTTCCCAATGGTTCTCCGGCACCGGATCTTGCATACATTAAGCTGCCGGAACAACTGCCGGATCTGCCGGAAATCCTTTCACAATCATGGTGCGCTTTTTACAGAGACGTTGTTCATTCTCATTTATGTTTTGAGATTACCCGGACCCGTTTTAGTGAAAAAAAATGGATGCATACGACAAACCATACCGGGTGGCTTCCCCCCCGTGGGATCCTTACTGTAAATGCTATCGAAATGATGGGGATTCCCGTGTCTCCGGATCAGCTGCATTCCGGGGGATCGGAAAAAGGAACCTGGGTTTCCGGTGCAGGCCCTGTTGAGGGGATTGTTACTTTAAAAATAAGCGGGAAAAAACACCCAAAAAACATATTGGTAATAGATCACCCCCGCCCCGAGCTATCCGCCTATTTTTCTAATTATTTGGCTGTAGTAAGCGAAACCGGGGGGATGCTATCGCATTCAGCGATTGTTGCCCGGGAGAATAACATAGATGCACTGTTTGGTGTTCCAGGCATTACCAAAAAAGTACATGAAGGCGATACGATTATAATAACAGAAGATGGTGATGTGAGGCAGTGACTGTGAGCAAGGGAAGAGATCCGGTCTCTCCCCTTTCCTTTTACCTTGAGCCTGCCTTATTTTATTCTCATTACCCAGACTACGGACATGTTGGTTGGGCGGGTTTCCGGACCAATACGAGGAACACCATTTGTTCCATCGTTTTTTGGGCCGGATGTTTTACTTTGTCTTATTGATATTCCGCCTGTTGTCACCATAACTCTACCCATGTTGCCGACATCTGATGTGTCAAACCCATATGTAAAGTTATACGCAAGGTTTGCATCTGATGTTACGCCACTAAAAGTTATAAAACCTTGCATATTATCTTCTTGCTCTACCCCTGAAATCGAAGATCCTCGCAAAAACCGTCCTTCTCCGTTCAAGTTCGGGAGTGTTCGTCCATCAAGAGGGCTGTCCTCATCTGATATCACACTGCCGTCACATTCGGCGAAATTACTTGCCAGAGCCGGAACTCCTCCGTTTAAGTTTTTATGCCATGCTACTATTGCTCCAACGGGCACGGTTGATTCAACCGGCGCTTTTGATGTTAGCAATGCGGCGATCTGTGTCTCAAGAAGGGTTATTCTTGTCTGCAAACTGGTATTATCTGTAGCTGTATCACCAGTCATTGTTGCTAATTCAGCCCGAATGGCAGTGTTATCCTGCTGCAGGTTTGAAATACTACTATACATTTCGGAAAAACTAAATTTTGAATCGTCGTCTGTTGAATTTGAACTGCCATTAGAAAGACCAGCTTCACACCCTGAAAAGGCAAGAATTGCCGCTGATAGGGTAAAAACTGTCAAGTTGAGTATTTTTCTCATAATTTTCTCCTGTTTAATGCTGTTAAAAAATAAGACAATTTTTAAAAAATAAAAACCGCCTGATTGGGCTTATTATTGTATAATGTAACCCTTTTTTTTCATTTTGTCAAGTGTTAGGGAATGAACGCTACCTGAGAGGGAATGAACAACAGTATTTCAAAAAAATACACAAAACTGAAGAAATTGACAATTTAAAATTGCATATAAATACAGAGTTTTTATCACTGAATGAACAGATTCCGGCAAGAATTTTAATATACGTGAAAATTCTATTACTAAAAATAAGGCAGTTGTCTATGAAAATAAACCATACTCCTTAACCCATCACCGGTAACCCGGCTCTCCGGGCCACCGATTACCTTCCCCTACCTCCCCGGTTTATAAATAGCAATCCCCAGAGACCCGTCTTCCATCTCAATAAATCCAAAAATATGCTTTTTCTTCTTTCCAAATTTTTTAGCTACCACGTATATATACACCCAGGGCTCTTTGGTTTCCATATACAGGAATACC
>JAAENB010000522.1 GCA_024224995.1 bacterium
AGTATTAGCTAATGATTTTTGATAATCCAACAACACGAAAGATCGATAGATAGGATCTTTGATAAGGGTTTTTAGCTCAGGTTGTTTATACAAATCATCAACGCGAAATTGCCAGCCGGGTAATACCGTTGATTGGATGATACCGGAGTTTGCCCGCATGGGTAAATAAAGACCACCTGGGCTTAAATTAAAAAACGCGGTTTCATTGCCTTTTCGATCTATAATATAATATTCTTTCACTCCGGCCTGCTCGTATTCGACTCTTTTAATTACTGTGTCTCTTTCCATTTCAGATTTTTTTGAATCTGATAAAAACTCGACGCAAACATCGTAAATACCTTTATAGGTGCTGTCAGTCTGGTTTATATCAATGATATTGGATTTCAGTATCAGGGCTAAATCCGGTTTTCGAATAGTCACTTTTTGATTTAATGCCGCCATACGAAAGCCAATATCTCGGATGATTATTTTAGCAATAGGATTATATTGTATATACTCTTCCAACAGGTTCTGAAACCATAGATATACTTCCGTGCTTTGATAATCAGCCATCGGTTTAACCTCTAATACGCCATTATTCCACTCATAGGCGAAATCGTCACGGTTGTAGTAGTGTTCCCAGTATTCTTCTTCGGAAACCTCTAATCCCTCATCCGATTCCAAACCTTCAATAACCGGCTGCTCTGCTTGTTTTAACAAAAGATTGGATTCTCTAATCATAATAATGCCTCAGAGTTAGCAACATGTTGCTTTTAATTCCCAAACTTGCAAATAGACTTTGAACGGGTTCCTATTGTGCTTTTCCTTTCCGGGGAAAAACGCGATATTAACCCGTTTGCTCGTACCGCAAAACGGAACGGAAAGGATATATCAAACTTGATCGCTCTTGTCAGTATACGGCAATTAAAATATAATCAATTTATTATTGTAGATCAATGTTTTTGCTTAATCAAGAAGCTGAGTTCTATGATAGTAATTCAGGATCTATACCCATTTCACGAAGTTTGGATGCAAGTCTTTCAGCTCTTTGTGCTTCTTGTTCGGTCTGTTTTTCTGCTGATAAGCGAAGTTTAGCTTCTTCTTCGGCTCTCTGTGCTTCTTGTTCGGCCTGTTTTTCTGCTGATAAGCGAAGATTAGCTTCTTGTTCGGCTGCTTTTTTAGCTTGCTTTGCTTCTTTCTTAGCCAATTTAGTATTAGCTAATGATTTTTGATAATC
>JAAENB010000523.1 GCA_024224995.1 bacterium
ACGTTTAATCTGCCGGATCTCAGGGGGAGGTTTCTCCGCGGAGTTAGTGACGGTTCAGATGTTGACCCTGACGCAGGAGAAAGAGAAAATCCAAATGGCGGGAATACAGGTGACGCTGTTGGTACATATCAAGGGGATGAATTTGGAGAGCATAGTCATGAGTATTGGGATATCTGGCTTTCTGAAAGCGGGGCGTCACGTATTGTTTCCAGTTATGGTTCCGGAGATTCTGATCATGATAATGGTCAATATCAAATAAAAAGGACTTCAGATCCTACGGGAGATTCCGAAACGCGTCCTAAAAATGCGGCAGTTAATTATATAATTAAGTATTAAGAGAATCTCGCTGATGTATTTCGCCGGGTTCATTAGCAGTTGAGGATGAACCCGGAGAAAATGACACCCTCTTTCGTTTATTTGACAATTACTCGAAAATATTAAAGCACAGCAAATATAAACAACCAGGAAGCAAACCCAACCAGGATAATCAGAAAGGAAATCTGTTATTAGCATAAATATTACCAGAACAATCTAAAATTCATCTTCCTGATTACGATCCGGATTATTATTGTTTTGGCTTTGCCCGGCAGGGGGAGGTAATCGGAGGCCCGGAGGGCCGGGTGATCGGTGATCGGTAATCGGTAATCGGTAATCGGTCAAGAACAACACCGGCAGTGGGTGCGACCCAGGAAATAAGCCTGTAAAGACGTTGCACTGCAACGTCTCTCAGAACCAAACCTTTTCCCGAAGCATCTTCGTAAAACAGACCCCGGTATAACCACAGTTTCTGACCTATTTTTCCCCTTGGTTCCCGGGGACTCGCATTAACAGCAAGTGTCAATATCAAAAAAATATAACCCGGGACATCATTTATTTAAAACGTCTCAAATTAATATTTGGGACGCATTTCTTAATTATTTTTGGTATATACATATCAAAAACAGTTAAGGAGGCGTTCATGAATACTTCATTAAAGACAAAAGAAGACATAAAAAAAGAAATTAAAGAAACATCGGTGGCTGTAGTTTTTCAAAACAGGGTAGAGCAATACGGAGACCGGGCCTGTACGGGATATAATAAGAATAATGCCTGGTATAATTTTTCATGGAATGAAATGGATTCCATGATCCGGAAAACAGCGAACTATTTATTGTCGATAAATATAAAGAAGGGCGACAGGGTCGCCGTATGTTCCCAGACCCGCTATGAGTGGTGGGTCGCCGATCTCGCGCTCTTATCCATAGGAGCAATTAGTGTGCCGGTTCACGCAACCAACTCCCCGGAGGAGTCCCTCTATGTACTGGATCATTCCGCCGCGAAGGTCTGTTTTACCGGAAATAATGAAGACCTGAAAAATATTCTCGCGGTGAGAGACAAGCTCCCCGGGCTCAAGCGAATAATCAGTTTTGACAGCCAAAACGAAGCCGCGAAGGGAGTTCTCTCTCTTGAAGATGCCATGAATAGCGGAGAATCGTATGAAAATACGGAAGAGTTTGATGAACGCCTGAGAGACCTGGACCCGGAAGACAGTGCTACATATATGTATACTTCGGGCACCACGGGGAATCCAAAAGCGGTAATTCTCACCCATAACAATTTTCTCTCCAATGTAAACCAGGTCTATCACGATATAGAAGCCTATATTAGTGATGAAGATATATTTTTATCGTTCATGCCTTTGTCTCATGTGCTGGAAAGAACCTGCGGATATTATTTTCCCATGAAAATGGGCAGTACCGTATATTTTGCCAGGGACGTAACTACGGTGCTTGAGGATATGCAGGCAGTGCGGCCAACCTGTATTATTAGTGTGCCCAGGATATATGAAAAAATTCACGCGACAATACTGGCCAGAGTCTCTGAGGCTTCAATTATAAAAAGAGCGATCTTTGGGTTTGCCGTAAAAACGGGAACCAAAAACGTTCCCTATATTTGCACGGAGAAAAAACGGACCGGTCTTTTTGCTCTGCGGTACGGCATTGCGGACAGGCTGGTATTTTCGAAACTGAAAAAGGCAATGGGCTTTGACCGGCTCAGGTTTACAATCTCAGGAGCAGGGCCCCTGTCCGTGTCGGACGCGAATTTTTTCCTGGGAATGGATCTGAAGATTATGGAAGGATACGGGCTTACGGAAGCGTCACCCGTAATTACCTGCAACAGGCCCTGGCTCATCAAACCCGGCGCCGTTGGAGAAGCGGTACACGGAACCATTGTGCGGATATCCGAAGAAGGGGAGGTGCAGGCAAAAGGGCCCCAGGTAATGAAGGGCTATTATAAAGACCCTGAAGCAACAGCAGAGGCCTTTACCCCGGACGGGTTTTTAAAGACCGGGGATATTGGAATAATTGATGGTGATAATTTTCTGGCAATTACCGGTAGAATAAAGGATATTATTGTCACTGCCGGGGGGAAAAATATATCACCCCAGAATATTGAGAACAGCATAAAAGGATCTCGCTTTATTGAACAGATAGCCATAATTGGCGATAAAAGAAAGTTCCTCTCTGCACTGGTAATCCCGGCTTTTGAAGAGCTGGGGCGTTGGGCTAAAAATAACGGGATAGAGTTCGGCGATAATAAGGACCTGGTCGCGAACAGGGGAATAAAAGAGCTCATTGAAAAGGAGATAACAAAGTATACGGTTCAGTTTTCCCGCCTGGAACAGATCAGGAGATTTACCCTGCTCGACGCGGAATGGACCCAGGCAACAGGAGAGCTCACTGCTTCCCTGAAGGTAAAAAGACGGGTCATAGAAAAGTATTATGGCGATAAAATTGAGGCCATGTATACCGTAGTATAAATGGGGATTCGTTTTTTACGATGCAGGGTTCAACCCTGCATTGTAAATATAAACAAACGGAATTTTTGTGGACATTGAACCCGTGTTGTGTTATACTGTATTAATAAGAGAAGTGAAACGGCTTGTTTTAATAAAGTGCACAACAGGGCAATTATGGTTAACAGCTCAGAAGAACAAATAAATCAATTACTCCACCGGACCCGGTTAAGATTCCCTCCCGACCTGGAAGTATTATTCTATGGCGATCACTATCAGAAATCGATTAAAACGGTTCGATTTGCGCTGCTTCTTGCATTGTCCCTGTACCTGCTTTTTGGCCTCAGGGACTATTTTATTGCCCCGGAAGTTAGATTCCAGCTTTTGCTTACCCGGTATGCTTTTATATGCCCGCTGATGCTGGCGGCGGTTCTTTTTTCTTATATGCGTTTTTTTAAGAAAAACATGCAGCTTGTCATTAGCATTATTGCGGTTCTCGTAGGGGTGGGCACTACTGCAATGGGAATGTTTGATGATATATACTACTATGGCGTCTTGATGGTTATTATGGTCTGCTATACGTTCTTTCGATTACGATTTTTCTACGCCAGTGTTGTATGCATGATTATAATTATCGGTTATAATTTAGCTGTTGTTTTTTATTATGGGATATTGGATATTCCCGGGGGGATTAGTCTTTTTGTTGACAAAAATTGTTATTTGTTTACTTCGTATGCTATTGGTATGTTCCTGTGTTATTCGATTGAAATTTTTTCAAGGAAAGATTTTTTGCGAAGAATATTAATATCAGACAAACAGGTAGAGCTTCAATTTGAACGAAAAGTGCTTCAGAAGAGGAACGAAACAGTTGAAAACGATATGTTAACTGCCAGGATTATTCAACAGCAGTTAATTCCCAGCAAAAATCCCAACAAGAACATCGCCTCTTTTTTTCAATCAATGGAGCCAATTGGCGGAGATTTTTTTGATTTCATGAATTTTCGTGAACCGGAATTGCTTGGGATCTTTATCAGTGATGTTTCGGGGCATGGGGTCTCTGCCGCCTTAATTACCTCAATGGTAAAAAGTATTATCCTGGGCGCCCGCCGTTTTAAAAATGATCCTGCTTCCTTATTGACCTATTTAAATGACATGCTCATGGATGAAACCGGGGGGAATTTTATTACCGCTTTTTACGGGATCTATAATCACAATACCAGGGTATTAACCTATTCAAATGCCGGGCATAATCCTCCGTATTTAATTCAAAACGGGAAAGTGGAAAAGCTTCCGCTTAATAACGGTCTGCCCCTGGCAATACTGGATAACCATGAGGTTACCGAAGACAAGAAATATAAAAACAAGGATATAGAATTACCTGTGGATAGTAAACTGCTCCTGTATACGGACGGCCTGGTAGAGGCTGCCATAAATAATGACCCGAAATTCCAATTTGACAATGTCATAGAGGAAAAACTGCTTCAACATAAATCATTAGCGCCGAAGGAATTTATCGAGAGCTTGTATGAAGACCTGGTTGACTATACGGGGAAAACCAGTTTTGAAGATGATATTTGTGTTATTTGTATGGATGTTATTTAATAAGCTTCAGGAAGTCTTTGTCTTTCCGGAGATATTCAAAATCTGCATCTTTTGGATTTATGGCGATAGCTTTATTATATGATTCAATTGCTTTGTCGTATTCTTTTTTCTCACAATAAGCAATTCCCAGGTTATTGTAAACATCTGCATTTTTTGGATTTATCGCGATAGCTTTATTATATGATTCAATTGCTTTGTCGTATTCTTTTTTAGCATAATGATTGTTTCCCCGGTAAAAGTTAGCTTTTTGACTTATTAGTTTTAGCATATCGTTCCTCATAAATAAGCATTAGTATTACCCCTGCCGGGCGTCCAGCAATAATTTTTTACTTGCAAAAAAAGAGTGGGGACAGATTTGTACCGGTTTTTATTTGATAAGTTTCAAGGCAGGTGGCTTCTCATCTTATTTGTGAGGACAAATTTGTCCCAGGAAAACTGTAGACAGTGCCCGGGGGATGTGCTACACTGCCGGTGAACGTATGAATCATAACGGGAACAATCAATGAAGAAGATATTAAAAAAACTAAAAAAACTGCAATCTTCGGCCTGGTTTTTAATCGGCGCAAACTTTGTGACGGTATTTGGAGTCCTCTTTTTAAATTGGGGCCTGGTTGATGTACTGCTGATCTACTTCCTGGAAAGCCTGGTAATTGGATTTTATAACATCCTAAAAATGATGGGCCTTGAGATGGAGGTTGATAAAGAATTCCCCGCCTTTAGCAAGGTCTATAATTGGGGGATAAAAACCTTTTTTAGCACGGTCTTCGCGGTACATTTTGGCGCAATGACCATGCTCCTGGGAGGGACGGTATATTTATTCACCTCCCTTTCAATGATGTTTAGCGATGTGAAAATTGATATTTTCAAAGTAATCGCGGCAGCCTGGCCTGCCATACTTTCTCTATTTATCAGTCATGGGTATTCTTTTTTCAAAAATTACTACAGGGGAGAAGAGTATAAGAAAGCCACCATACTGCGTCTCATGGGCCAGCCCTATATCCGTTTATTTGGTTTGCTCATAATCCTTTTTGTGGCGGGAATGCTTATAGTGGGAGGAGCCCTGTTATATAAATCGGGAGTTATAAAATTTAAGGCCGAAACAATGGGATCCTTTTCGTTTCTGTTTAAAGTGGTGTTTACCTGTATTTTTATCGCGTTAAAGACAGTTGTTGATTTAATCGGACATTTGCGGGAGCGGAAGAAATTCGGCGGAATTTAATCAATATCCATGCGTATGTTGATCTTATAATGGTTTAAACCAGAGCTCTTTTCTTTTTATCGGAACCTTTGGAGAGAGCATTGGATTTTTAATTTTTAGTAATTTTCTTTTATGGATATTTGATTTTTTTATTGCATCTCCATGATATTTCCGGAATATTCTGTCATAGCTTCCGTCTTTGATCATGATCTCAAGTCCGGCAGCCAGTCTCTCCGCCAGTTTTGGATATTTTGGAGAAACGTAAAAGAAATATGGCCATGTATAGTAGAGTACCAGTTTCTCCTCAATATGGAGATCGGGGAATTTCTCCTTCCGTGCAGTATACTCCGGATAAGCTTCGTTTATCCCTCTTGAAAAAAAATCAAAGCGCTTGAGTATGAGCATTGCAAAAAGACCTTCATACGTTGAACTGCCCACTACGTTAAAGCCATTGTGTTTAAGCACCTTCGCGTCGCCCCAGTCATTTCCCTGGCCAACAGTGAAATTTTTCAGGTCTTCTATTGTTCTTACTTCATTAAATTTGGTCTGATAGTCTTTCCTGATGAGAAATATCCTGTAGCCGAGAATTCCTTTTCTTGTGGGTATATAAATTGGAATCAGCTCCTTTTCAGATTCAGGATCAGTTCCACGATATATAACATTGACTGTTTTACCCTTTTTCGCGGAGATTAACCAGCGCGATTCACTCATATAGAGCGCAGACGGCTTAATAGTATATTCGCCATAGTTCTTTTTTGTTTTCTCAAGAGCGGTTTTAAGAAGCTCTTTCAGATCGTTAAAACGGGTATCTTTATTGGACTGGCCTTTTGGGAATTTTACGGCAAACTGATCTTCAGGAATAGCTTCAGCTGATTCGGAAGCCAGGGATTCTTTCCCGGTCTTTGACGCGGGATCTTTTTTACCGCATGAAAGGAGTATCATGAAAATTAAAAATGATACAATTAAGATTAAAGATCTTTTAACATAAATCGAATCTTTTCTTTTCATCACTCCCCCCGGATTTAATTTACTTTTATAATTATATAATAATTACCAACAAATTCAAGCTGTTTTTTGTTGTGATACCCTGTAACTTTTTTAAAAAATAGCTTGACTTTTTGTGTTGTTGTAACTATATTAGTTGTAGCAACTAATTGAAGGTGATCAAAGGAAAAGAAAAACATGACTCAATTTACATTGGAGAATTCAATGGGATTCCTGGTTAACAGAACTGCAATGAAATTAAAAAATGAGCTTATTCATGCCTTTAAATCAAAAGGTTTTAATATAACAACGGAACAATGGGCAGTGCTCATGTGCCTCTGGGAACAGGAGGCCCGCACCCAGAGTGAGATTGCCGAGACCCTGGTAAAAGATAAAACCAATGTAACAAGGATTCTTGACCTTATGGAAAAAAAGGAACTTATTGTACGCCGTTCTCATGAGAATGACCGCAGAAGTTACCGGATCTTTTTAACGGAAAAAGGGAAGGGCCTCAAAGAGTCCCTCATCCCCCTTGCGACGGAAGCAAATTTAAAAAGCTCAAAAGGACTTACTCAAGAAGACCTTGAGGAGCTTAAACGTATTATGAATATTATATACGGAAATCTAAAATAGAATTTTTTTGATATAATAGTTGCTATAACTAATATAGTTACAGCAAATAAGTTTGATAAAATTAACGGAGGAATCTCAAATGATGCAAAATCTAACTTTAAAAGAAAAGCTGACGTTCGGGTTTATTTTTAATGAAAAGCGTGTTTATCATCGATGGTATGGCCGTTTTTTTGTTTTTAAAATGGATTTTGAACGGCTTAAAAGGGTTGTTGCCCGGGTTAAAAACTGGTATGCCTGGTGTATGGAATGGGCCCGGGAAGGTGAGCACCTGGAAAAACTGGCAGATGAAGCTGCGGCTAATGGGAATAATACCCTGGCTATTGGTTTGTTTCATGAGTCTGTTGCCTGTTTTCATATTGGGCAGCATATATTTTTTATTGATGAGGAGCAAAAGGAAAAAGCCCAGGCACGGGCCCGGACCTGCTATGAGAAAGCTATCTCCCTTTATCCGGAAGAGACAAGGCCCATTCGAATTGAAATTCCTTTTCGTGGTTCTGTGATCCCGGGCTATTTGAGATTGGCTCCCGCGCCGGGGCAGCCCCTTGTTATCTATCTAAATGGTATGGATAATATTAAAGAGGCGGAGAATCATTTTTTTGGAAGTGCCATTTCCGGAGCCGGGCTTAATTTCTTTTGCTTTGACGGACCAGGGCAGGGGGAGATGCGGCAAAGTATGAAGTTTATGCTTGATTATGAAAAGGTTGTTAGCGCGGTTATTGACTGGTTTGAAAAGAATAACAAGTATACTATCAATCTTAAAAAAATCGCTACTGTTGGCTTTAGCCTGGGCGGTTACCTGGCACCGCTTGCGGCTGCTCATGACAGGAGAATCTGCTGTACTGTGGGGAATAGCGGGTTTGCCGCTATTGGCGGAGTTCGAGGCGCGAAAAAGCTCAATCCAATATGGCAGAGAGGGATCAATTATATGACAGGCTGTGAAGACTTTGAAGAGGCAGTTAAAAATTTTGATCTCGATATTACCAGGGCTCCGCGCCTGGATCGGCCGCTGCTCTTTTTTCACGCGGGCAAAGACGAAGTTATGCCTTCGCCAAAAAAACAGGCAGATACTTTTATGGATTGGGCTGTTGGTGAAAAAGAATTGAGGTTTTATCCCCATGGGGAGCACTGTACGGTTAATTACCTGGATGAGGTTTTTCCGTATATAATTGATTGGTTGAAAAAGCATTTGTTGGCGTGATTGGATTGGTCTGGTGGAGTCAGTTCCTCTGATACCGGGGTCTGTTTCTATCGGCCCCCCAACCCCCTGCACGAAGCGTCTTCACAGAACAAGCCCCATAAGATCCTTGACAAAACTCCGTAATTTACTATTGCATGTTTACATGCCGCTAATAAAGAAAAGCATATTAATATTTATTCTGATAGCTGCAGCGACGGTTTTTTTCTCGTGTTCCGGAGCAGCGGATTCAATGGAGCTTACACACTGGTCGGTCCTCTACGACCGGGATGACTCGCCGGAGCGGGTTTCTCAAAAAAAGGACTGGAAGCCTGTTCGGTCCCTGTACCGGCTTGGCATACCCGGTTCGGCTCACGGAAGAGTCAATTACCTGTGGTTGAAAAGTGAATTTTTCACGGACAAAGAACCGGCATCGTATTATGGAATTGACCTGGGAAAAACACGCGACAGGGATACGGTCTATATTAATAATAGACCGGTTGGACAAAAGAGCTATACCCGGGGGATAGAATGGCATCAGCCCAGCCACTACCGTATTCCAATGGGCATAGTACAAAAAGGAAAGAATATAATCCTTATTCGCCTGGGAGTATATGACAATTTTCCGGCATCGGTAAAACCGGGGACTGTTTCTATTTATTCAAAAGATGCTTTTGACAGATCCGCTTTTTGGAACGATACCTGGTATAAACAGGTGTTTGTGTGGATGATAGCCGTATTTACCACGTTGATGATAGTACATCTTATTTTCTTTTTCTTCGACCGGAAGGAGTTGATACTGCTCGTTCTGGCGTTTGGATTCTTTTTATACAATATTGTTATCCTTCCCCTGTTCCTTGTTAATACGGGCATGAACATCATCACAATGAGAGAAATCTATAGCGCCCTGCTGCCGCTTATGATTATTTTTAAGGTAGTCTCAATTACTATTTCTTCGAAATTCGACAAATCAGGACGACAGGCGGCTCTAAAAAAGCTATATTAAATAATATCAAAAAACAGTACAGGAGTTAGTTTATGAAACGGGTATTAATAGTTATAGGCTTTTTTCTCTTAATTATCCTCATTGTAGTTGTTACTGTTGGGGTAAAGTTTTCTTCGCTCTCACCGAAGCTGGTGAAGGGAGAGTACCGGATCTATCCATCTGAAGAAGGGTATAACAAGATGATGGCGGTTTACCGGGATTACCTGGCCGGCTGGAACGTGCCCTTCCGGGAAGTTGATGTGGATACTTCCCTGGGAAAAACCCATGTTATAATAAGCGGAGAAAATAACAAAAAACCCCTGGTGCTGCTTCATGGCAGCGGGGCCAACTCCGCCATAAACTGGAAGCCTTACGCCGCCCATTTTAGTAAAAATTTTACTGTATATGCCGTGGATATCATCGGCCAGCCCGGGAAGAGCAGGCTTCTCAAACTGCCGAAAACCCCGGAGGATTATACGCGCTGGTTAAACGAGGTTTACACGGGCCTGGAACTAAAAAAAGCTTCGCTCATTGGAGCTTCTTACGGCGGCTTTATTGCCCATTGGTTCCTTCATCATTATCCCGGTAAAGTGGATAAACTGGCCATGTTCTCGTTCGCCCCCACAAAAGAGGGAGTTCCCGTTTCAACTGCGGCACGCATGATATACTACGCCATATTCAACAGCCGCTCCAACATGCGAAAAGCAATGGTATGGTATAACAACGGCCCATTTAAGAGCCGGGAATATGAAAAGGAAATGATCGACCTGGTTCTGGAAACCTACGAGTACACCAGGTCGCATCTAATTGTTCCCACTTTTTTGCCGGAGCAGGCCATAAAAAAGATCAGCTCCCCGGTGCTCATAATCCTGGGTGAACATGACGTTGTTTACAACGCGAAAAAATCACGTGATTATTGCGAAGAGACAAACCCGCTTATTCGTTTTGACGTAGTCCCGGGCGCCGGTCATATCCTGGGAGTGGAACCGGAAAGCGCGAATACAATAAAGACAAAAATTCTGGATTTCTTATTATAATTATATAATAATTTGACATATTTTTCTTCTATGCTAGAATTCTAATATGCAGAGAATTCAGACTGTTGCAAACCATAGATCACCAATTTGTTCTCAAATCTATTGAGTTTATTAAAACAGCAGATATTTACGCCATTGTTCTTGAGGACTTTAAAGGGGTTTCTCTTAAAGAATTATTAAAAGAAAAAAAGTTTGATATTAATATTTTTTTGGGTATTGCCATAAAAGTTGCCACAGCTCTTGGACACCTGCATAAGCATAATATTGTACACCTGGACATAAAACCGGCCAATATCCTTTCAACCCGGGATTTTAACTCCGTAAAGATAAGCGACTTTGGCATCTCACAAATACTAACCCACGAAAACGAAAATTTGTATAATCCCTACGTTATTGAAGGAACAATGGTCTACATCTCTCCGGAGCAGACGGGCCGCATGAATCGAGAAGTAGACTATCGCTCGGATCTCTATTCCCTGGGGATTTCCTTTTATGAAATGCTCACGGGCATTGTTCCCTTTACCTCCGATGATCCCATGGAACTCATACACTCCCATATTGCCCGGGTTCCGGTATTGCCCGATAAACTGAATCTCTCCGTACCCAAAGTCATTTCAAAAATTGTAATGAAACTGCTGTCTAAAAAAGCGGAAGAACGCTACCGGAACAGGTTTAATTTTGCTTTTAGAAATTTTACCGCGGCCCTGGCAAAAAAAGAACATCCCCTTATTCTTTTTCTTGATGATATGCAATGGGTTGATTCCGCAAGCATGAATCTGCTGACAATGCTTTTCTCCGATATGGAAATAGATAATTTGTATGCCATCTGTGCCTACAGGGATAATGAAGTAGATGAGACCCATGTTTTTACCCGGTCCCTTGAAGAAATAAAAAAAACAGGACAAACCATTAAAACCATTTCCCTGTCTCCTCTTACTGCCGTAAGTGTAAACAGGTTTATTTCCGAGATTACGCACGGTGAAGAAAAATTAACATTGCCCCTTGCCGAAATTGTGTGTAAAAAAACAGAGGGCAATCCTTTTTTTGTTAACCAGTTTCTGAAAACGCTCCATAGTGAGGGGATTCTCAATGTAGACCCTGAACATGGTTGGAAATGGGATATTCAACGGGTTCGGGAAATGCAGGTTACGGACAATGTTGTTGATCTTCTTGCTCATACTATTACCCATCTTCCCGTAAAGACGCGTGAGATTTTAAGAATGTGCGCCTGCATTGGAAATCGTTTTGATCTTGAAACCCTGTCGAACATTAAGGATATCTCTATTGAAGAAGCCCTTGATGAGATTACTCCTGCACTGGAAAATGAGATTCTCCGGCTTTCCGGTGATATGTACCATTTCCGGCATGACCGTACACAGGAAGCGGCCTATTCTATTATTGATACTAATGAAAAAAAGCTGCTCCATTACCGTATTGGGAACTGGTTTTTAAAACAAACTCCGGAGAAGCATCTGCGGGAAAAGATAATTTACATTGTTGATCAGCTTAACGCGGGCAGATCCCTGGCAAAAACAGCAGAAGAGAAAGACCATCTCGCCCGGCTTAATCTGCAAGCGGGAATGCAGGCTTTCTCATCTGCTGCCTATGAAAGCGCGCTGAATTATGAAACAACCGGGATTGATCTTCTTGGGACCGGTTGCTGGGAAAAAAAGCATGAGTTAAGTTTTGCTCTTCATCGTTCAGCAGCTGAAGCGGCTTACTTAAGCGGCAGGTATGATACTTTTCAAAAGATATCGGAAGGGATACTTGAAAACACTGTTTCTCCCCTGGAAAAGGTAAAGATATATGAATTAAAAGTATTAACCTGTACGGCAGAGAACAAACCATTTGAAGCGGTACAAATTGGGGTCAAAAGCGTAAACATGCTGGGAATACGGCTGCCGGAAAAACCGCGCTTGTACCATCTTCTTTTTGGATTGTTGAAAGCGAAGATAGTAATAATTGGTAAAACAAAAGAAGAATTTCTCAATCTGCCGGAGATGAAAGATCCTGTTCTGTTGGCAGTTATGCATATTCTGGCTGTTCTTGCCTTACCTGCATATTGGGCTGCTCCCGCGTTTCTTCCAATAATGGCTTTCAAATTCATTATTCTTACGGCAAAACAGGGCAACTCTTCACGGGCTCCTTTTGGATACGCCTCGTATGGGTCTATTCTCTGCAGCCTCGGACAAATAGAAGAAAGCTATGATTTTGGGGAACTGGTGCTCGAACTTGTTCAAGATCCCGTTTATTATGGGCAATATGCCATGAGCCATTATACTGTCAATACATTGATCCGGCACTGGAAAGTGCACCTGAGAGAAACTATAGAGCCGCTTCTCTTCGCGTACCACGCGGGACTTGAAACCGGTGATTTTGAATGGTCATCTATCAGCCTGGTTCAAGCCAGTCTGTATTCATATAACGCGGGATATGGTCTTAAAAAATTAGAAACGGAATGTCTGGAAAATACAAAGAAAATAATTAAGCTCAATCAAAAAAATATTGAAATTCGAATACAGATTCTCCACCAGACGATTCTTATCCTGAGAGGCAAAGACAGCTACTCATCTCAATTGAACGGTTCTGTTTTTAATGAAGGTGAAACGCTTTCCGCTCTTATTGAAACCGGAGATAGATCAAACATCTCTTATATCGATATAAACAAACTTGTTTTAAGTTTCCTGTTTCATGAGTATCGCCATGGCCTGCCTCTTTTAAAAAAGGAAAAAGAAATACTTGAAGCGTTGATGTGTCTTTATGAAACCATAATTTTTTATTTTTACGGCTCTTTGACCTGTCTTGCTCTCTATTCATACGATCCCGAATACCGGGGAAAGAAATATCTTTTACGGCAGGTTAAAAAATACCTCAAGAAAATTAAAAAATGGGCCCGCCATGCTCCAATGAACCATCTGCATAAATACTTCCTTGTTAAAGCTGAGCTTGCCCGGGTCCAAAAACAAAAGACGCGCGCTATTGAATATTACGAACGTGCTATTGAAGGAGCCCGGGAAAACAAATTTCATCATGAAGAGGCTCTTGCCAATGAATTGGCTGCCCGCTTCTGGTTTGAACAGGGCAGCAACACGTATGGAGCAATACATATACGGGAAGCCGTGCGGTGTTACTTTGAGTGGGGATGCTATGCCAGGGTGAAACAATTGGAAAAGCTCTATCCCCATCTTATTTCGGGACTGTTAATCCATCCTGCTGCCGAAAGCAAAGAGGATACCGGTACGCTCTCTTCTACGGGAACCGCCGGAAGCAGTACTACCCTGGGTCTTGACCTGGCATCAATCATTAAAACCTCGCAGGCTCTTTCAAGTGAAGTTGACCTGGAAAAGCTGCTTAAGAGAATTATGAAAGTAGCGATTGAAAACGCGGGCGCGGAAAAAGGATATTTCATCCTCACGAATGAGGAAGACGGCCGGCTCTACATTGAAGCCTCAGGAGGAATTACTGAACAGGTGTCTGTTCTGCAATCAATTCCCGTGGACGGGAATTCCTCTCTTCCGTTGACGATTATCAATTATGTGGATAAAACAGATGAAGCGGTTGTGCTTCATAACGCGGAACGCGATGAACGGTTTTTAAAAGATCCGTACATCTTAAAAAATAAATCGCACTCAATCCTCTGTATGCCGTTCCGCTATAAGGGAAGCATCGACGGGATCCTTTATCTTGAGAATAACCTGGCCGCGGGAGTTTTTACGCCGGAGCGAATTGAGCTTTTGCAAATATTTTCTTCTCAGGCCGCTATTTCCATTGAAAATTCACGTCTCCTGGCGCACCGGGAAAAAGCTGCCCGTCTTAATACGGAAATGCAAATTGCCGCGAATATTCAAACGTCGCTGCTTCCGCGTAATCCTGTTCTGCCCGGTTTTGAAGTGACTGCCTATATGAAACCGGCAAACAGGGTGGGGGGCGATTACTATGATTTCATCAGTACTCCGGAAAACGACTGGGTTATTATTGGGGATGTTTCCGGGCATGGGGTTCCTGCCGGGCTGGTTATGATGATGGTTCAGACCCTTATTCAGGGCGTTTTACGGAATATGCACGATATCAGTCCTTCAAAACTTTTATGCTTTGTAAATGAAGCTGTCCGGTATAATATCAAACTCATGAAACAGGACAAGTATATGACAATCCATGCCCTGTTATTTGAAAAAAATGAAAATAAAGCGGGTATTACCTATTCCGGTCAGCATCTGGATTTATTGATATATCGAAGCGCTGCGGGCACGGTAGAACGAATTGAAACGCGAGGAGCCTGGATTGGGCTCTGGGACAATCTTGATGAATTTTTAGAAGATAAATCGTTCTCTCTCTTTTCCGGTGATGTTCTTTTTCTCCATACCGATGGTATTACGGAATCCTGGAAAAAAGGAAGTATTAAACATCAGCGCGATCCTCAGCTGGAAATGTTCGGAGAGGCCAGGCTCATTAATATTTTATCTCAAAACGGACGCCGTTCAACCAATGAAATACAGGCTGCCGTTCTTAAAGAGCTTGACGAGTTCGATCCTATTGATGATATTACTATGGTGATATTAAAAAAAGAATAGGCGAGGGTTTTATGAATAAAGAAATCATCGATTGGCTGCTGGAAGGCCCGCAGTGGATGCAATACGCGGTGAAAAAGCAATTGCTGAATAAACGTGCTGCCGCTTCAAAGGCAGCACAGGATTCTTCTATAATCGAGATTTTAAAAATACTAAAAGATAGAGACGCCGGGTTTCCGGCTTTTAACAAGGATCACGTGCCCTATACCGGGAACCTGTTCTGGTTTTTGTTCTTTTTGGCGGATATTGGATTCACTACGAAAGATTTGAACCTGGAAAAGGAGATAGATACTATTCTCGCTCTTCAATCTCCCGACGGCAGGTACATTCTTTCGAAGGAGATGAAACCGGACTATTTTTGTATCTCTTCTATCCTTTTAACTGCTGTAATCAAAATGAACGGCGGGATTGATGCCCGGTTGGAAAACCATATTGCCGGCATCCGTGGATTCCAGCGCCTCGATGGCGGTTGGCATTGCGCGAAAAATCGTGCTGTTGGCGCGAAGTTGGAGCAGACGGATTCCTGTCCTATGGATAATCTGAATATTCTCATGCTGCTCGCGCAATTAGATAAAAACAGAACTGATCCCGCGTTAAACGGCGCCATTGATCTTTTGCTGACGCATTGGGACAAAAGAGACGAAAAGTGGCGCCCATACGGTTTTGGCGTGGGAACGCAATTTAGAAAGCTTCACTATCCCGCTGCCAAATACGGGATCTTAAGGGTTTTGGATGTTTTATCCCTTTTTCCGTACGCGGTTAAAAACAAAAGTTTTCAAAGTATGACGGATGTTGTGCGGGAAAAGTCATTGGATGGAAAATATACTGCCGAGTCTGTTACGAAACATTTTTCGAATTTTGATTTCGGACAGAAAAAGGAACCCAGCCGCTGGATTACGTTTTTGATTCAGCGAATTGAGAAACGGATCGCTCTTGTGGAGTAATGCAGCTCGGGGTTGGGTTTCTTAAGAGCAACTGACCCGGCTGGGCCGGGAAAAAATACGGAAGAAACGAAATGCTATTGCGAGCTGCATCCGGCTTGAAAGTATAGGCTCTTTGGGTTGTGAGGACTGTTTGAGCAACGCGAGTTCCGCAGCAATCCAAAGAGCCCATGCTTTCAAGCCCGCGCATAAGCAAATTTTAGTTTCTTAAGAGTGTGATATTAGAACTTCGGAGGAGAGTGCCCTGTAATTTAAGCCATGCCCTTTAGATACTTTTTTATCAGCATTAAAAGTTTTTTTCTATGATCAGAATAAATTGCTACCATAAGTCCGTACTTAAATATTTTAAGCCCGAATCACAGAGTAAAACAGCTATTGTTTTACCCTTAAACGAAGTCTCTAACAACTGTAAAGCTGCCGCAACATTTGCCCCTGAAGAGAATCCGGCAAAAATACCTTCTTCGCGCGCCAGGCGGTGCGTGATTTCCACGGCTTCCGTATCGGCCACTTTTAAATATCCGTCAATGAGTTCGGGCCGAAGCAGCGGTAACCGGGCCATGGAATAGCCGCCGCCCTGAATACGGTGGTTGGGGTAGGTGGCCTGCTCGCCCGAGAGCACTGCCGCGCCCCTGGGCTCAACAACAAAACATTGTATTAAGGAGTTATGTTCTTTGAAGGCGGCGGCACATCCCGCGAATGAGCCGCCGGTTCCGGCGAAATCGCAAAAGGCATCAATACTCCCGCCCGATTGCTCAATAAATTCCGGACCCGTGTGCAACTGGTGCGCGCGGACATTACCGGCCAGGTTAAACTGGTCGGCGCGAAAGGCCTTGCGTTCCGCAACAAGGCGCTGCGCTGTCTCTTCAACCAGTTCCAGATCGCCGCCGGAAACCTGCCCTGGTTTGGATTCCGGCAATTGGTCTACGAGCACAACTTCTGCTCCCAGGGCCGACATCATGCGCGCTCTTTCCATGGAATTTCCTTTTGACATAACTGCCGCAAAGGGATATCCTTTGATGCCGCACACAATGGCAAGCCCCGTTCCGGTATTACCGCTTGTTAATTCAACGACTGTTTGCCCGGGCTTGAGACTGCCGTCGGCTTCGGCATCCTCAATAATTTGACGGGCAATTCGGTCCTTTTTTGAAAAACCGGGATTTAGATAATCGAGTTTCGCCAGGATCCGGCCATCCAGCTCTTTTGTAAGCCTGGACAATTCTACCAGGGGAGTGTTGCCAATTGCTTCAATTGTTGAAGCGAGTGGTTTGTTTTGCTGAGTCATTAAGAGGGCTCCTTCTTCGTTATTTTTTATTAAAGAGCATAATCAGTTTCTTAAGAGGAATCATATCTTTACCGAAATCTTTCCTTCAATATAAATCCCCGGCTGCTCATAGGTCCCGTTCCACACCGTAATATAATGTTCACCAGTCTCATTCAAGAGATTGTGCCCGGAAACATACACGGAAATATACTCAAATTCATAACCGATATTCAGGTCCAGGTAAACAAAGAGTTTTGTCTTGTCGTACTCAGCCGGACCTTCCCCGGCAGGGACAGTCACCTCAGGAGTGCTTGCGCCGTCATCACCGTCGTGATCCCAGGTAGCGCCATAGGTGTTGGGCCGTGAGCGGTAGGTAGTGGGAGCCTGTATTCGCGCACCCGGAGAAACAAAGAAATTTCCGCCAAACAGGGTGGCGCGCCAGGTGCCGCCAATATTGCCCATAATCACCGGGTAGTTGATTAAATCTCCGTCATCATCGTTCCTGATGGAATCCACAGGAGTCAGCGCGTGAATGTTTTTTATTTTTGCCATACAAAATGAAACATTGCCGTAGAGATTTAGAAAGTGCGCGGGATTGAAATTGAGATCGAGTTCGCATCCTTTTGCCTCGTAATCACCAACATTGTCATAGAGCCAGCCGCCGTCAAACGATGACCGGGTGATAATAAAATCTTTTAATTCCTGCCAGAAAAGATTGAGCGAAATATGAAGAGAATCAATTTGCTGTATCCAGAGTAACTCACCCTGGTACATGCGGGATGATTCAACAGTATCGGATTGATTGTAATAATTTGCTTGAAAGTTGTATGGCCGGAGGAACCCGCTGTTAAACAGGAGTTTAAGAACAGAGGTCTTCATAGGGCTCCACATAATACCGGCGCGCGGAGAAAAAACCAGTTTTTGATCGCCCCCGCGTTTTGTGTTGTAGTCGGCGTTTGAACCGCCCACGAATGAAAGCGGCATAAAAGAAGGATCATATTTCAGTGTCAGGTGCGCGCTAATATTTTTATCTTTTAAATATGAAGATAAATTCGTGCCGGTAGTCCCTGATCCTTTTTCCGTAATATCCAGGTCGCTGATCGTAGTATTCGGTCCTGATATGGAATACCTGAAATTGCCCCCGCCTTTAATATCGAGTTCTTTTTTGAATAAAAGCAGGTTAAAATCGAGCGCAGTGGTAATGGCGTTCTCGGTCCAGTTGAGACAGGAAGAGGCATAATCCTCGGAAAACCAGCTTTCCCGCATGTCGTCCATAGAGATGCGGGGAGTAAAAGAAAAATTCTTGCCGATATTTTCCGTAACTGATCCTTCTATAAAATACCGGTCGTGCCTGCGCCAGTTTTCCCTGCCGATTTCCCAGTGCCTGTTAAGGATGGTATTTCTAAAAGCAAAACTGTTGATGTTGATATTTTTATATTTGCCCTTTACCTGTATTTTGTAGCTGGGGTCGAAACGGTCATATACAGTGGAGTACCTGCCGCGCGGGGGAAGATCGCCGTATTGGGGCTCAGTTACGGTATTGGCAATGCTTGAAGATTTATCGACCCCAATTGTTTTGCCGTTTGACTGGGCATATGAACCCAGGATCATAATACCGCCGTCTTTAAAAGGGAAGCCAATTTGCGTGTTGGCTTTGTAGGTTCCCCACATTCCCACAGCAGCACTAACAACATAATTTTTTCCATCCAGATCCTCAGGGGTTTTTGTAATAATATTGATCACCCCGGCAAGAGCCTGGCTTCCCCATACCGCAGAACCGGGGCCTTTAATGATCTCAACTTTTTTTACTCCGCTCAGGTCCATGGGAAGTTCCGTAACATGCCCCGCGCCAAAGGCTTCTATATTGTTCATACTGTGCCCGTCAATGAGGATGAGGTAGGGGCCGGAGAAATCGGTAACATTCCCCCGTGAGCTGATTGACCACTCATCACGGTCATAATCGACAGTATATCCCGAAACCTTTTTGAGCAGGTCCCGCATATTGCGAAGTCCCCATTCCCGGATCTGTCTTTCCGTGATTATGGTTATATTCGAAGGAGCGGTAAATAAAGTCTCTTTTTTATTGGAAGCGGTAACAACCGTAACCTTCAGCAGGTCTTCAAAGGGCATATTAATAAGTTCGGATATATCTTCGGATGACTCTTCCCTGGCAGCTTCTACCGGTTCGGCATTGGATAGCTGCGGAAACAGGAAAACGAAAGACAGAAGCAGGGCTAAAGATATTAATTTATTATAATCCCTTTTTATCTTCATCTTTTTACCTTATAAAAGTCTTTTGGGAGAATAGCATATTTTGATAAAAGAGTATATAATATTTTTGTTATTGTCAATTTTTTTCTCGCACTATTTTGTAGATTTTAATTCAGTAGAATAATAGCTTGACAAAAAAACTAATTCAGTCATTAGTGCATTGCATGAAAACAGGGGAGAGTTCTATGGCAAAAGAGAGTGAAAAAGAGAAAAAAAATCTCATAATTGAAACAGCGGAGAAGTTTTTTTTCCATTATGGCTTTAAAAAAACAACTGTAGACGAGATCGCGCAAACAGCCGGAATTGCAAAAGGGACTGTATACCTCTATTTTAAATCAAAAGAAGATATTTTAATCGCAATAGCCTTCAGGCATTTTAAACAATCTATTGAGCGGCTGGAAAAAAAGCTCTCAGTGATAGATGATATACGCGAAAAACTTAAAACAGTAATTGAGCACAGGCCTCTGGAAACGTTTGAGTTTATTAATAAGCATCCTCATTTCGCGGAGATCTTATTGTTCATGGAAAAGTATAAAAAGGGAATAGAACCCGGCAAAGAGTATAGCGGTTCCATGTCCCGGTATTATGAGATTCTTGAGAATACTTTGAATGAAGGGGTTGAAAAAAAGGAATTTAAGATCCGTAACGTGGAAGAAAGGACAGGTCATATCGCTTTTATGCAAAGAGCCTTTATGCCGCCATATTATCCCCGGATCAGCAAAGAGTTCCTTGCTATGGTTATCAACAATTATATTGAAATGCTTATTAGAGATATAAGCCGTTAACAGGGGGGCTGGCAAAGCAATTGGGAAATGTCCGGCTTATTCATATGGCAAATTGTATTCACCGGGATAAAATTGTTATTTCCGCAGAAAGGGCGGGGGTTATTTTTCCGGTTCATTATTGGGGAATGCCCGAAATAGTTAAGGATTTTATTCGCAAGGTCGAATTCGCGAAACCGGCATACCTGTTTTCTGTTGTTACGTGCGCTGGGATTCCCGGTACAACACTGCTAAAACTGGATACCATGTTAAAAAACAAGGGAAGCTTGCTTTCTGCCGGATACGCCTGCTTTTTACCTTCCAACTGCACTCATCTTGTTGATGCTTTTGAAGAAAGCAAACAGCTGCAAATGTTTCGTGAAGCCCGGGAGAAGCTGTCAAAAATAATAAGGGTGATAAAGAACCTGGAAAAGGCGAAAATTGAATCGAGCAATCTTTTTATCAACTTCATTACAAGTATTATTCACAGAGCTGCGGTTCCCAAAAACCCGGGTTTTGATAAAAATTTTTGGGTCAATGATAACTGTGTCTCATGCGGTCAATGCATAAAGATCTGTCCGGTGAACAATATCAGCATGGATGGGGATTCCGGCAAAAAATGGCTGCATAAATGCGAGCAGTGTTATGCCTGTTTGCAATGGTGCCCTGCAAAGGCTATTCAATACGGCAGCAAAACAAGCAAAAGAACGCGGTATCATCACCCGGAAATAACTGTGTCGGAAATAAGTAAGCGCGAAGCGAACACAGGAGTTTAAAAAGAGTTTTGAAATAGAGCTTGACTATATAATAGTAGTGGTTATATAATACAATTATAAGCTTATTATTGCAAAATTCTACCGGCAGGCAGGTATTGTGCAGTTAAACAAAATAGACTTACTTCTTGATATCATCAAAAAGTTAAATGACAATACCTACAAAATTGATACTATAAAGCAGATTATAGATCTCATAAAGTCCTATACCAATATTGAAGCTGTAGGGATACGCCTTCAGAGCGGGGAAGATTTTCCCTATTATACCACAACCGGGTTTCCTGAAAAGTTTGTGGAAGCGGAACGGTTTCTTTGCGGTAAAGACAGAAATGGTGAGATAATAAGAGATTCCGAAGGAACCGCTGTTCTTGAATGCATGTGCGGTAATATTATCCGCGGCGGAACAGATCCTCAATTACCCTTTTTTACTGCTAATGGAAGTTTTTGGTCTAACTGCACAACGGAATTGCTTGCCGCAACAACTGAAGAGGACCGGCAGGGTAAAACAAGAAACCGGTGTAATGGCGAAGGATATGAATCCGTTGCCTGTATCCCGCTTCGTAACGGAGAAGAGACTATTGGGCTGCTTCAGCTCAATGATACCGGGAAAAATGTCTTTACCGAAGAAATAATTCTTTTTTTTGAGTCCCTTGGTGAAAGTTTTGGGGTGGCTTTGACAAAAAGAGAGCATGAAGAAGAGCTGCAAATGCTTAACAATAATCTTGAGAATCTTGTTAAACAGAGAACCCGGGAACTGAGTAAGGCTCTTGACGCAAAGGGGCTCCTTTTGCAGGAAATCCATCACCGGGTAAAGAACAACCTCCAGACTATTTCCGCTCTTCTCGAAATGCAGTCCATGGAATATAAAGATGAAATTATTAGTAATGCTCTTCATGATGCCTGTACCCGGGTTAAATCCATGGGGATGATCCATAATAAACTGTATGAGTCCGGTGACCCGGGAACTGTTACTATTAATGAATTTTGCCGCGCCCTGGCTAATGAAATTGCCGTTACCAATAAGCTTGAGAGCAAGAATATTATAATTGAAATAACCGGAAATGAAGTTCAAATGAATCGTGAAACAGCAGTTCCTTTCGCGTTGATTTTTTTTGAATTGATTAATAATTCTATCAAGCATGCTTTTACCGATCCCGCAGGCGGACTTATTTCCGTTGTTATTAACCGGGAAGAAGCTGAATACTCCGTCGATATCAGAGATAATGGAAAGGGATTTCCTGATAATTTTGATATTGAAGCCAACATGCATCTTGGTCTTGAAATTGTAATTAATTTTATTAAACAGCTATCGGGCACTTTTCAATATGGAAACGACAATGGGGCCTGGTTCCATTTTTTATTTGAACGTGATAACAAGGAGGAATTGAGATGGAATCATTAAGGGTTTTGATCGTTGAGGATGAAATGATGTCCGCTCTCTTATTAAAAAAGATGCTCATATACAAAGGGCATCGTGTTATTGATATTGTTATAAACGGCAGGGACGCGATTGATTCGGCCATTAAACATAAACCCGACCTGATTATATCGGACATTATGTTAAAGAACCATATTGACGGAATTGATGCTGTTTCTGAAATTCAGCGTGTTGTGGATGTGCCGGTTATATATATTACCGCGCTCAAGGATGACTTTACCATTGAGCGGGCAAAACAAACGAATCCTCTTGATATTGTATTTAAGCCGTATGATACGGTAGTACTTCATAGTATAATAGATACTATTCATCTGGCATAAGATGTATCAACGTGCCGGATACACTTTACAAAGAGTACTTCTTAGCGGCTCTGAGCCGTTGTCGGGATCTTTTTCTGTTTTTCCAAATAAAAGATTGATGCTGGATCTTTTCCATCCGTAACCCGGCGGTTCCTCTTCCGGAAACCACCAGGCATGAGGAGCGCTGATCACATTTTTAGCAATACCATCAAAGAATTTCGTTCTCATTTGTATTCGGCCCTCTGTCGTTTCAATCCATACCATTTCATTATCTTTGATGTTCAGGTTCCGGGCAGTCTCCGGGTTAATTTCAATAGCCGGTTCCGGGTTTTTCTTTCGTAACGAAGGTATTTGCCGGCCTTCACTATGAAAAAAATAGATACTTTTCGCGCCTGTTGTTAAAACTAAAGGGTATTCTTTATAGAGCTCAGGAGTTGATACCGGGGAAACCGGTGGTTCCCGGTACAGCGGAAGCGGGGAAACCCCCAGTTCTTCCAGGGCCCCTGAATATAATTCAACTTTTCCGCTTGCCGTATTAAATCCTTTTGTTTTATATTTTTCATATTCCATGGTACCCGTTAGTATTCCTTTTTCGCAGAATTCGTCAAAATTCATTCCTGTATCCTCAAGCATATATTCCAGAAAATGATGATAGTTTTCCCAGGGGAACGCTTTTTTAAGACCCAGGCGTTTCGCGATTTCGAGAATTACTTCCCTGTCGTCTTTTGTTTCGCCAACCTGTGCCGCCTTTTTCCTGGCAATCACGCACCACTGCTTCATATTATTTACCACATCATCCTGTTCCAGCCACATTGAAGCGGGAAGTATAATGTTCGCGTACTCGGCAGTTGGTGTTTTAAACATTTCAGAAACAACCAGGAACTCAAGTTTTTTGAGAGCCTCTTCAACAAGTAGAGAATTGGTGCTGTTAACAAGAGGATTCGATCCCAGTATCCAGAGTCCCCGTAATTGATACGGTTTTTCCGATACGATGGATTCCCAGAATAATGGAAGGTTTACTATTGGGCTTACGGGGTAGATTGGTTTCTTCAATTTATTCATCATTCTGAGCTGGTCCGGCATACTCTTCCGTGATGATTTTTCGTTTATTCTGGTATAGAACCTGTCTTTTACTCTGTTCAAGGTCTTTAAAAGCAGTGATTTTAATGGACCCGGGTTTTTTGTATTTTTACCGTCCAGGATCCGGCTGAATTTATCCAGGGGCAAATGGAGCATGCCGGACATCTCTTTGTTTACAAAGGGTGATTTCATTTTGACATTCTCCGGGGGAACCCAGAGCACGTTTCCGCCCGGAGTGTCGAGATTTCCGGTGATTGCTTTTAATATCATAAGGGATCGCGCGGTGTGAAAACTGCTGGTACTCATATCAATGGCATTTCCCCATTGTATGCACGCGGGAGCGGTGGTGGCGTAGGTTCGTGCCGCCGCCATAATATCGTCCCGTTTTATCCCGGTTATGCCCGATGCCCATTCAGGGGTGAATGGTTTTGTATGCGCAGCAAGCCGGTCAAAGCCTGTGGTGAAATTGTTAACAAAATCATGATCATATATTTTTTCATTTATTATTATCTGTATCATAGCGAGCGCGAGCGCGCCGTCGGTGCCGGGGCGTAATTGGAGCCAATGGTCTGCTTTTTTTACGGGGTTAATTTTTCTTGGATCTATGACAATTACTTTTTCAGCGGAATTGAGCGCGCTTTGAAACACCCCGCCGCTTAAACCATGAACAGCCCCAACGCCGGTGATATTACTTCCCCACATCATAACGCAGGCGGGTTTTTTCTTGCCGAATTCATAGACATCAGCTACGGGCACCTGTGCGGAGCCAATGGTATAGGCCGAAGCCATAACCCGGGGAGTATAACAGATATGTCCAACATTGGTATAATTTGGGGTTCCATAGGCGTTCGCGAATCTCGCGGCAAAATCCGAATAGGGACGGCTTGTGCCGTGCATGAGCCCAAAAAACTCAGGCCCCGATTCCTGTTTAATAGAAGAAAGTTTGTCCGTTATCTCCTTAAAAGCCTCTTCCCAGCTGATGCGCTCCCATTTATTTTCTCCGGGTTTCCCCACGCGGCGAAGGGGATGCGTAATACGGTCCGGGTGATACAGGAGTTCCGGTGAGGCTGCTCCTTTTGGGCAGATATAGCCCTTACTGGTTGGGCTCTCCTTATCCCCGGTAATTTTTACAACTTTATCATTTTCCAGGTGAACATTGACCTGGCATACGCCATGACACATCCGGCACGCCGATTTAATAATACTATTCTTGTTCATAATTGTATTTGCTCCTGGTACAGTATACAATAATAGTACTACTTTTTATCGAAGATGACTTGAATAAACCGGCTCTTTATTCCGTTTTTTGAAAAATCCGACAATTTAAGGCCAAACATTTGCTTAAAGGTTCTGCTCAAATGAGCTGAATCGGCAAACCCGGCCTCATATGCCGCGTCCGTAATGGAATAATCATTTACAATAGATTCGAAGGCGTCAAAAAGTCTCATCCAGAGGAGATAGCGGCGAATGGGAATGCCCACTTCTTCTTTAAAGAGGTGAATAAGGCGTCCTTCGGAAAGGTTAATTCTCCCGGCTAATTCTTTTGTTGATATTTTTTTTATTTCAAGTTCTTTTAATATGGCAAAGATTTTTTGTATATTTGGGTTTAGATCTTTACCGGCTTTTGTATGTCCCGAGATAGAATAAAGAATATGATAAAATACTTCTTTGGCCTGGGCCGCGGAATAGATTGTTGTAATGTACGGTATTAATTTTTGGATATACGGGGCCATAAACTCTTCGGATAACCGGCAAACCGGCTTTTCCTTGAGAAATTTTTCTTTTATTTTCTCTACAATTTCAAGCTCCGGATCTACGAGTAAAATCGCGCACCAGCAGTCCCCCCCAATAAATTGATGCTCCACATCGGAATCAATTAAAACGGCTGTATATTCATCTTCCGCGTTTTCTGTTTTTAAGGTAAAGCTTCCATTCAGTGCGATTATGATATGAAAGGCGTGATGAAGGTGTATTTCCGTATTAAGAAATTTCGTAATAAACATTGCTTCCATTTGCCAGATGTAGGCAATTGTTTTGGGGATGGTGTTTTTTTCCGGTTTATCGCTCATTTGTATCTTCAGAGTATTTGAACTGTTGCAAAAAATGCAACAGTTGTTTCTTTGGATATATCAACTGAGCCATCTTTTCATTTTCCGCTTCGCTTCCGCATGGGTGAGTACATCATTTTCTAAAATAGCTCTTTCGCCTCTGGCTATGCCTTCAAGAATTTGCATTCGTTCCTGCATCATTTCGAAATCTTCTGCATCGACTAAGTTGTTTGTTTTCATAATAGTGATACTATGGTATCACTATTATGCGGTCAAATGCTTTTAAGTTAACTTTGCGAAATAATCTCAGCAACAGAAATCTCGGGATGAGTATATCTTCTGAAATTAATGGTATTTTCACCACTCTGCACAGCTTTTTCCGGACACCAGTGCAGGCAGGCAAGACAATGCTCGCAATCATCCTGCCAGCTTACTTTCTTGTTTTCCAGTTTGACATTATTTTTTGGACAGACTTTTACGCAAATCCCGCAGGCGGTACAACTCTCTGTCGTCCAGAATTGCTGAGGAACCTTATATTGTTCTTTGAGAAAAATCTTTGATTCATATTTGTCATCTTTGTCAAAAGCCCCTTCAATTCCAACAGGTTTTTTTTCGTTAATAATGCCGCCTATGACCTTAATTTTTTCCTTTTGATTTTTAAACCGTATCGCGTTCTCCTCATCGGATGAAGTGAAATCGAGAACCAGTACGGAATTACCCGGCATGCAAATTTCAAATCCGGCGGAAAGTCCCGGTCCGGTTTTTTTCAATATCGCATCAAGGTTGAACAATGAGTTGCCCGGTACTTTATTGTAGGTTGCGATGCCAAATACATAGGAATTGGTGATATTCAATTTCTTCGCGAATTGTTCAACAATAACAGGTATATCATGACAATAAACCGGGAATAGTATCCCCACAGAATCTGCGTGGGGTTCTATTTTTTCCTGCCCCATTAGTTTGGCAATGGGTAGTATTTCAACTTCCCCCGTTAATTCCACGGAGAGCTCTTTTGCTGCCGCAAGACTGTTGCCGGTGCCGCTAAAATAATAAAGATTTGTTTTCATATTTGTCCTCCAAATAAAAATATCAGTATATAATTTAAACAATTGACTGTTCAAGCTCAATGGTAATGTGTTTGAAAACAGGCAAAAAAAATTATTCTATATGTAAGCCCTTTAAAATTAATGAAATAGTAAATACAATCTCTTCTTTGATCGTTGAATTCTTTACGTCTGTTAGCTGCCGGAAATCTTTACAGGGAGCTTCCTTCTGTTTTATGGCGTCGGCAACGGTAATGATGCTTTTGGCAGCTCTTTCCGTATCAAAAGGGGGGATGGCAGTATTGTTTTTTAGTGTATTTACCAGTATCTCCCGTACAAATTCAATCTCTTTCTCCATTAGAAATTGATATATCTCCTGGAAAATCGGCTGAATATGGCGTAAGGTTTCAATAGTGAGGTCGTGCATGTTGATGGCGTCTTCTACGAATTTATACCGTTCCACAACATAGGTGAGAATTTTTTCTTTATCCTCTTTGACCTTTTCAACCTTCTTTTGGATCCGGTTCAGGTATTTTTCCCTTTCTATATAAATGACTTCTTTGAAAATCGATTCTTTATTCTGATAATAATAATAGAGTGATGATTTGTTTAAACCAACAAGCTTTCCAATGTCATCCATGGTGGTTTTTTCATACCCAAAACGGGCAAAACAGTCACTTGCCGCCAATAGTATCATTCTTTTTTTGTCAGTATCATTCATAAGTAAAGCCTCTAAACTTTCAAACAATAGTGTAGATCGTTTGAAAGATTGTCAAGCTCTTTTTGAAAAAATGTCTTTATCATTGACATCGGGTTCCGAATCGATTAAAATCAAGAGTGCGTACCCCGTGGTCGCGTTTTAGTATAAGGTATATGAACCCGGAATGTAAATTATGCCTGGAGCAATACCTCGGCAGAATGTTCGGACCTCGCTTCGCTCAAACAGCCTCACAATCTGCCGAGGCATCACTCCAGGCATAATTTACATTCCGAACTACGTTTTTCGGTATATTAAGACACGACCGACCCTGTGTAGCGGGGTGCGACCCCTGCGAGGGGAAAAAATACGCCAGAAGCAAAAAGAGTTTCTTAAGAGTGCGGACCCTGCGAAGCAGGGAAAAAATAGGTCAGAAACCTGATAGTATTGCGAGCTGCATCTGGCCTGGAAGTATGAGCTCTTTGGGTTGTGAGGACTGTTTGAGCGGAGCGAGTTCCGCA
>JAAENB010000524.1 GCA_024224995.1 bacterium
CCGCTTGAACTGCTTCCGCCAAATTCTCCAACCTCGTATTCCTCACCCGCTTCAAAAACAGAATTTCCGTTCCAGTCTATCCACATGTATGTCTTATATGAATAACTGGTAGTACCGCCTCCGCTTTTGTTAATGCAAAGAGTAAGCGAATACGATGAATTCTTATACAGGTTCGTAAAAACGCTTCCAGTATTGTTGGTATAAGCGTCATGCATACTGCTGGTATTATTCGCGCCATTAAGCATAACCCTGGTGATACCCGCGTAATAGGGAATCTCTACTACTGGAATCCCTGATGGCTCAATCACGGTAATCCTGAAATCTTCAGTCTCACCAAAACGAAAATCAGTATTGGGTCCCGAGGAGCTATAAACATCCTGCATTTTTACCCGTACCAGGATATCACCCGGAACAGCGTCTGCCGGAACAGAAATAGTCTTAAAATGATACTTTTGAAGTGAACCCGTAGAAGAAGTTCCATCAAAATCACCGAGAATATACTCCTCGTTAGAATCAAAAACGGAATTTCCATTCCAGTCTATCCACATATAGGTCCGATATGAGTAACTGGTAGTACCGCCTCCGCTTTTCTCAACCCGGATCCTGAGACCATACTTACCGCCTCTTTTCAAGGTGTTAAATACTGTTGCTGTATTGTCAGTATAAGCATCATGGATGCTGTTGTTCACCTGCGCGGAACCTAAGGTAAAATGTGCTATACCGGCATAATAGGGAATTTCTACGGATGGAATTACAGATCCCCCATTCACGGCAATCATGTAATCCTCAGTTTCACCATATCCAAAATCCATATGCGGTCCCTGGGCACTGTACACATCCTGCATCTTCAGGCGTACGGTGATATTGCCGGTAACAGCAGCAGCCGGCACGGTTATTGTTGTTGATATATATTTCGACAACGCGCCGCTTGAACTGCTTCCGCCGAATTCTCCAACCTCGTATTCCTCACCCGCTTCAAAAACGGAATTCCCGTTCCAGTCTATCCACATGTATGTCTTATATGAATAACTGGTAGTCCCGCCGCCGCTTTTGTTAATACAAAGAGTAAGCGAATATGACGAATTTTTATCCAGGCTCGTAAAAACGCTTCCCATATTGTTGGTATAAGCGTCATGCATACTGCTGGTATTATTCGCGCCATTAAGACTTACGCTGGTGATACCCGCGTAATAAGGGATCTCTACTGCCGGAATCCCTGAGGGCTCAATCACGGAAATCCTGAAATCTTCAGTCTCACCGTAAAGAAAATTAGCGCTGGGGCCCTGGGAGCTATAAACATCCTGCATTCTTACCCGTACCAGGATATCACCCAGAACAGCGTCTGCCGGAACAGTTACAGAACTAAAGTGATACTTTTGAAGTGAACCCGTAGAAGAAGTTCCATCAAAATCACCGAGAATATACTCCTCGTTAGAATCAAAAACGGAATTCCCATTCCAGTCTATCCACATGTATGTCCTATATGAATAACTGGTAGTACCGCCTCCGCTTTTCTCAACCCGGATCCTGAGACCATACTTACCGCCTCTTTTCAGGGTGTTAAATACCGTTGCTGTATTGTTCGTATAGGCATCATGGATACTGTTGTTTACCTGTGCGGAACCTAAGGTAAAATGTCCAATACCGGCATAATAGGGGATCTGTACGGACGGTACCGGCGGTATATAGACACTCTTTTCAATACCAACAGCACCTTCATCTAATACAGCATCATCCTGGTAACATCCAATAAAAAAAATGCTGCATGCCAAGCTGACTGTAACAAATACGCTTCTTATTACTCCTATGTTCATTCGATATACCTTCCTTTTTTTATTTTGTTTGAAATTTTTTTTTGAATCTTAAAAAACACATTACGTTTCCATAGGCACCTCCCCGGATAAAAAAAATAACTTATTATAGAATAAGCGAACAGCAGCAAAATAATCTGCTAATCCTATATAAGCGTCTAATTGTGACCAATCGTCACAAATTTTTTTTTAAATACGATAAAAATAAGAGGCTTTTATTTATTGGAATTATTTATTGGAATTCGGAAGAAATAAAGAACGGTACCTTTTACCGGTTTGGGTTTATTGAGTAAAAGTCTCCCCGGACTGCCGCAGCCGGTAAGGGCCGCGAGCAAGAAGAGGCAGGGAAAAAAATTTTATTTTCATATTTCCGGGGCTTATTTCTTTAAAAACCCAACAACATTCTTCTCTATCCGTTCCAGGTTACCGTCTTCGGCTTTAATAAACTTTTCACCGGTAATATTCTCGTAGAGTTCAATATAGCGTTCCGAGACCTGGTTTACGAATTCATCGGACATTTCCGGGACTTGCTGCCCTTTTTCGCCTTTGAAGCCGTTTTCCATAAGCCATTCACGAACGAATTCTTTTGAAAGCTGTTTCTGGGTTTCACCGCTCGACTGGCGTTCTTCATATCCGTCGAGGTAAAAATACCTGCTGGAATCGGGGGTGTGGATCTCATCAATGAGGTAAATTTGGCCTTCTTTTCTGCCGAATTCATATTTGGTATCCACAAGAATAAGGCCCATTTCTTTGGCTATTTCAGTTCCGCGCTGAAAGAGTTTTAACGAATATTCTTCGAGTTTAATATACTCATCTTCGGGAACCAGTCCCTGGGAAATAATCTCTTCCCGGGAAATATTTTCATCATGGAGGCCAAGTTCCGCCTTGGTGGTGGGAGTAAGGATGGGTTCGGCAAAACGTTCATGCTCTTTCATGCCGTCGGGAATGGGAACGCCGCAAATGGACCGGGCTCCGTTTTTATACTCGCGCCATGAACTGCCGGTTAAATAGCCGCGAACGATCATTTCAACCGCGTAGGGTTCAACGGCGTGCCCAACAGTTACCATAGGATCGGGGGTAGCGATTTTCCAGTTAGGAACAATATCTTTTGTGGCATTGAGAAATTTCTCAGCTATCTGGTTTAAGACCTGCCCTTTAAAGGGGATTCCTTTTGGCAGTACAACATCAAATGCTGAAATACGGTCGGAAACAACCATTACCAGGTAGTCATCGACAAAGTAGACATCCCGTACTTTGCCGTTATATACTTTTGTTTGTCCGGGAAAACTAAAATCGGTTTTTGTTATTGCTTGTGTCATAATTTTTAATTTCTCTAATTTATTTAATTTAATTTTCTCAAAATGCATAATTATTCAAATATCTGTCCAGCACTTTTCAATAAAATTATAAATTTCGGAGATAAGTACTCAAAAATCATGGTCGCGTCTTAATATACGGTATATCAAGCCGGAATGTAAATTATGCCTGCC
>JAAENB010000525.1 GCA_024224995.1 bacterium
AATAACTGCTTCATAAAAAAGGGATTGCCATAGGTTTTTTGAAGGCATAACTCCGCGAATGGGTATGATATTTTTTTATCACATAACAATGTGTCGGCGATCAACTCGTTTATATGATCGATTCCCAGGGGATCCAGCGTAATCATATTAATAGTACTTCCGGCTTTCCGCAGTATTTTCTCCAGCACACTCACTGAATGGGACGCGTCTACTTCAGTATCCCGGTACGCGCCAATGATGAGCACATGTCCCGTATTTATATCGGTCATAAATTGTTCTATCAATCGCAGCGACGGGCCATCGGCCCATTGCAGATCATCCATGAATATTACCAGGGGGCTTTCTTCCCCGGCAAATACCCGGATAAAACTCCGGAACACCAGGTGAAACCTGTTCCGTGCCTGCTCCGGTTCCAGTCTCTGTACCGGCGGCTGTTTACCCATAATTAATTCCACTTCCGGGATTACGTCAATTACCACCTGCCCGCTTTCTCCCAGGGCCCGGCACAGCTTTTCTTTCCAGGCATGCAATGTTCCTTCCGGT
>JAAENB010000526.1 GCA_024224995.1 bacterium
TCCAATGACCGGGCAAGCGTAACGATCTACATGGGCAACCTGTCCCAATCAGCCGCCGGCGGTACGGCTCCGTCCAATATTACGGGATTTACCATTACAGTCTCAGCGCCCGGCATGGCAACTATCACACAGACATTTTCCGCCGGTGTCACCTCCGCGACACTGGATGTTACACCGGGAAGCAACCGCCTTGTTTCGGTAGTGGCGGCGATTGATCCTTCGGACCCGGGAGTGCTCCTTTCGTACAAAGGAAGCGAACAGGTTTCCCTCTCTTCGGGAGAGACCAAAACAGTCCCCCTTACAATGAAGGCTTATGAAACAAAGCTCCTCATTCCCGACTATATGAACAACCGCCTGGTGCAAATAAATTCCATGTCCGGTGACGATGCCGCCATCAACGCGACCTGGACAGAGCTCCTTGGAACAAGCGCGGGATTTTCAAGCAATGGCAATTTTCGTCCCTTTGACGTGGATATCGATTCTCAAGGACGAATTTATATTGCCAATGCCTATGGGGGCAGCGGCATGGGAAACAATCGTGTGGCCCGGGTGGATAATATCTCAGGGGCTAACGCTCTCTCTTTCTCCGAAGCAAGTTACGACGGCTCTGTTGTGGCAATTGCCGTAGACAGGACAAACGACCTTGTTTATTACGCTACCAATTCAGGCATTGCCGCAGAAAAACTATATAAATCCAATCTCGACAATTCAGTTGAGAGCTCTTTAACTATCAGCAGCGGTGTTGAGGCAATAAACCGGGTAGAGGGAATATCCGTTGATGCCGACGGAAATTTATATCTTGCCGGGGAGAATACTTCTTTCCAGGACAGGGTGTTTAAATACAATCCTTCTACGCAGCAGGTGACTCATAGTTATTCGGCAGACCTGAGCGCCTCTAACGGGCCACTGGATATTATGGTTAAGAACGGTTCTATTTACGTGGCTAACCCCGAAGGAGCAAACGGCTACCGCATTTTGCAGTTCAGCGCCGACTTCGGCTCCCTTACGGCAGCTTACGGCAGCGATACGGGCTCCATCAGCACTGTTGGCTATTTCTATGGCGGAGAGCGTTTCCTGGGAACCATGAATCCCTATTTCTATATTATGGACGAAGATTTCGGCGGCGGTTCTCCGGACAGGGTCATTTACATGGAAGATATGAATGGTACGGGATGGAAGACCTACGGACAAAGCGGCAGTTCCAGCCCCGGGTATTTTGGCTTTATGAACGGCGGTTCTTAGGGATAAAGACGTTGTGTGTAGGGGAGAGACATAATTATTTTACCGCAGCAGAGACCTCTCGGGCTATTTTCCGGCACGCCGACTTGAGTTCCTCTGCGTTTTTTGCTTTCTCAAGTGTAACAAAGACTACTCTTCCGGTTTTAGAACCGGCAGCAGTAACAGAAAGCATATAGGTATCCCCTGACCAGTCTAATGCTCCGAAAAGAACAATGTCCGCTTTTTGAGCTCCCGAAGATACAATATTACCACGCCCACGCAGCCGAACGAGTTCTTTTTTTACCTGTTCACCAGGCCGGCTGCCCGGGCCGGCACCGGTATTTACACTGGTATCATCGAACGATTGGACCGATATGGTATTTTCAAATTTCACCGGGGAAACCCGGATTAACGCTGCCGCTTTTGAAGGGCTTTCTTTTTTTATTATTTCTTTTTTTGGAATTTGCTTTTGAATTTGTTTTTGCCGTACTATTTGATCCGCCCCGGGAGCAGTCCCGGCTGCAACACCCAGGCCAACTGAAGCGACCGTAATCGCGGCGGCCGTACCAAGGGCGTACGAAGCTTTTGCAAAAGAGAGAGAGAGTCCATACCGGTTGACACGGAAAATCAATGAGATTACCAGGGAAATAAAGAACCCGTATTTCCCCTGTTTTTTTAAAACCGCTTTAAGCGTATCTCCTGCGGAAGAAACCAGATCTTTCCTGGCTTCCCGGGGAAGCGGAATATCCAGCTTATATAATTCAAGAACCTGCCGCATCATATCGGACTGTGCCATACTGTATCCTCCCAAAACAGAACCATTATTTCATACCTGCTATTTTTGCAAAGTCCAAAAACCCGGATTGGCTCTCAATAAGAAAAAAAAAGCAGTACAAATTTGTCCCCAAACTTTTTTTAAAAAAAATCTCTCAAGAA
>JAAENB010000527.1 GCA_024224995.1 bacterium
GCCCGGGGTTTTAACCCCAGAGGGCAACAGAGCAGAACCCGGATAACATCTCCCGGGAACAGGCCCTGTTTCTAAAATAGTTCACCAGGGCTATGGGGATTTCTCATAGCGTGGGGCTTCCAGCCCCACGATCGATAAAAAAAGGGGCGACAGAAATTAATCCGCCGCCCCCGTTTTGGTTTGGAGGGTAGGTCTTGTGAATCGTGAATCGACCTAAGCTGATAAAAAATTTATCAGACAATTACTATTAAAAAAAATGTACGAAAAATGTCAATAAAAAAAATATATTTTTAAAAAAATTAAAAAACATCAAAAAGTAATATCAACACAGGCAATATCAAGGGCTTCCGAAACCTCGTGACAGGTAAGTTGACCTTTGTAAACATTCAGTCCCTTAGCAAGAGCCGCGTCTTCGCTCAGCGCTTTTTCCACCCCTTTGTTTGCCAGGTCTAAGGCATAGGGCAGGGTAGCATTCGTCAACGCGAAGGTAGAGGTTCTGGGAACCGCGCCCGGCATATTGGCGACACAATAATGAACAATATTGTCCACAATAAATGTCGGGTCTTCATGAGTGGTAGGCTTACTGGTTTCAGCGCAGCCACCCTGGTCTATGGCAATATCAACAAAAGCGGAACCGGGTTCCATTTGTGATAAATACTCTTTCTTCATCAATTTGGGAGCTTTCGCGCCCGGGATCAAAACAGCACCAATGACAACATCGGAATTGAATATAGACTCTTCAATATTGTGCTGGTTCGACATCAAAGTGACAGCCCTGGAATGAAAAATATCTTCAAGATACCTGAGCCTGTCAAGGTTAATATCCAGGATCGAAACCTGCGCTCCCATGCCGATTGCAAGATGAGCAGCATTCACACCGGAAATACCGCCGCCAATTATGGTAACTTTAGCAGGAGCAACACCCGGAACACCGGACATCAACAGTCCTTTACCGCCATTCTTCTTCTCAAGACAGGCACACGCCATATGTACCGATAAACGGCCCGCAACCTCACTCATAGGAGCAAGCAGCGGAAGACTTCCATCGACCAGCTGGACGGTTTCATAAGCTACAGCGACCACTTTTTTGTCAAGTAATTTCTTTGCTTGAGGTTTATCTGCCGCAATATGGAGGTAAGTAAAAAGGAGCTGGCCCTCTTTCATCCTGTCGAATTCGGGATCAATAGGCTCTTTAACCTTTATGATCATATCGGCTTCCGCCCATACATCATCAGCTTTATCCAGGATCTTAGCCCCGGCTTTAACATATTCTTCGTTTAAAATACCGGACCCAAAACCGGCGTTATTCTCAACAAAAACACTATGACCGTTCCGAACAAATTCCTTAACTCCGGCCGGAGTTACGGAGACCCTGTTTTCCAGGACTTTGATTTCTTTTGGAATACCAATTTTCATGTTATGGAACCTCCCGAATAGTTGATGAATGAGTACTCACTCACTTTTGTAATATACTAAAATTATACCCTGAACGTCAAGTGTAATCGTTATTTTTTTTATTTCTATTACAAAAATTAGTAAAAATAAATTTTTACAGGTGTTTTTGTTAGTTTAGCTGTATTATGTCGTTATATCATACTTAAGTATGACAAATACTGTATTAAATTCAAACTTTAGACCGATTTTCGGCATGCTTTTATTTGTCTATATTTCTTTCATAAAGTTTCAGTTATTATTAAGGATATAAATTATGAAAGAAGTAATAATAAAAATTATATTTACAGTATTACCATTAACCTTTTTATTAAACGCCTGTTCCACCACTACATTTCAAACAGCTAATACTGTTCCTAAAGGAGACTATTCTCTTTCTTTATCCATGACAACTCCCGTAGAATCGGATGATGTTGATTATAGTAATCGTGGAGATCCTTCAGAAGCAGAAACAATAGCTGATTTATGGATTCCGCAACTCAGTTTTAGAACCGGCATTGGTGAAAATACTGATCTTGGGGCAGGGCTCTTTGGAGCCGGATTGATGTTCGATATTAAATACGCTTTTTTTCAAAACAGGGATTTTGGCCCGTCTCTGGCTGTTATTGGCGGTGTTGGCCTTTCTTACGGAACAATTTTTGGTGTTACGGGAGGATTTATCTTTAGTATGAAATTTTATAATATACTGGCTCCTTATACAGCACTACGGTATTGGTTTTTTACTGGTGGTGGTTCGGGTGTGAGTATTAAAGGAGGGAGCACGAATTTAATTTTTGCGACATTTGGGACCGAAATTTTTCCCGGAGAAACGGTCTCCTTTGCTCTTGAAGGGAGTAAATTTTTTGCCCCCTTTAATGGAAATTTAAATGAAAGCGAAGATACGGAATATTTCTTTTCTGCCGGGATAAAGTTTAATTTTTAACATGAAGAAATAATCATTGTGATAAAATCGTTGGAAAAAACTTTGATTGTTTTTGATATTAAATAAAAAAAATTACGTTTACACTTGACGCATGGAGTAAAATTTTAGTATATTAGAGAAGTAATAAAATATTCCACTCAATTAAGGAGATATCTATCCGGACCTGCTTATTAAAACCATAAGCTAAGTCGGAGCCGTAGAAAAACCGGAAACCATTCATAGAACCAACTTACGTATAAAGTTACTTATCTAAATAACTTTACAGGGGTGAACTATGTCCATCGGGTATTTTCTACAAAAACGGTATCTCTTACAAATCCATATCCTGCCTGTTTTTATCAATCCTGATTAATGTTTCTGCCCCTGTTACTATTCAGGAGACAAAAATGTTAATTAATAGAGACCAAAGAGAAACTCTTAACGGGTTTTTTGAAACAATAAGATTAAAAGGAAAAGACAGGGAAGCCAAAATTGAACAAATTCTTGCGTACATGGAGATTATCCATGCCAATGTTAGGAAATATTCAAAAAAAAGAACCCTTGTATTTGTAGAAAGCTGCGCGGGCAATTGCTATTTAAGTTTTCTTGTATATTATTACTATACATATATCGAGAAACGTCCGGTCGCGATTCACTGCGTAGACAGGAATGAAAAACTTATGATAAATTCTCAAGGAATCGCAGGCAAGCTGGGGTTTGAAAAAATGTATTTTCATACCGCGGATGTTATGCAGTATAGAGCTCCCGGTGATGTAGCCCTGGTCTATTCTCTGCATGCCTGTGACGCGGCCACAGACGGAACTCTTTACCTGGGGTTAAAAAATAAGGCCGCCAATATTTTATCGGTATCCTGTTGCCAGCATTCCATTAAAAAAAACTTGCGGAATCCCCGGTACCGGGGAATTACCAAGCACGGGATCTTCAAAGACAGGATCGTATATATGGTGGGCGATTCATTACGGGCATTACTTCTCGAAATGATGGGATACAGGGTTGATATCTTTGAATTTGTATCTTCCCGGTATACCGACAAGAACATCATGATACGGGCAAGAAAAGGAAACAGCGGCAACAGGGAAGAGCTGCTTGAGGAATACAAAAGGATCAGTGTTGAATTTAAAGTAAAACCCGAACTTGAAAATTATTTAAAAAGTTCATAAAAATTTATCGAAGAACTGCCGGTGGATCTTAACTCGTTAAGATCCACCGGTTTTTCTGCCCGTTCATAGATTTGTTGTTTCATGTTTCATCCTGTTTGTATATAAACTGTCATTTAACCGGATATGATACCCGACTCCCTGCTTTGTTTCAAATATGACTTTGCCCTGGAGCTGATGCTCACAAATCGCGAGAATTGTTTGCAGTCCAAGAGTTTTCTGTTTTCTAAAATCAAAATCTTTTGAAACGCCAACCCCGTTGTCGGAGAAAAAAAGATTAATTTCTCCCTGTTTTGTCCCGGAAACCCGGATGCTAATTTCGCCTTTCATGCTGCCGGGAAACGCGTGTTTGCACACGTTGGACAGGAGCTCATTAAGAACCAGCCCGCAGGGAATCGCTGTATCAATGAGAACAAATATATCTTCTATCTCCAATATCAACGAAACTCTTTCCGACATAACTCCGTAACTGTGCATCACCATTTGAGCGAGGTCGAAAAAATAGTTTTTTAAATTGATCTGCGACAGGTCTTGAGACTGGTAGAGCTTCTGGTGAACAAGCGCCATTGTCTGTATCCGGTTTTCGGTATCTCTGAATATCTTCTGCACCAGTTCATTTTTGGTTCCTTCCGCCTGAAGCGAGAGCATGGAGCGAATTACCTGCATATTGTTTTTTGTCCGATGATAGAGCTCCCGCAAAAGGATCTTCTTTTCTTCAAGCGCTGCCGCAAGCTCATGTGTCCGTTCTTTAACCGTTTTTTCCAGGTTTTCTTTATTCCGGAGTAATTCTTCTTTTTGAGTACTGTTTTCTATAACCAGGGCAACCAGGTTAACGGTGTTTTCAATATACTGTTTATATTCCCGGTATATTTCTTTTTTTTTTATCGTTACAATTAAAAATCCGTATAAAGTAAAAATGGTTTCAATTTTCAAAATATCTATCGTATCGTCTTTTTTCGGGAGAGACTCATGTCCTGCTGCTTTGTCCTTCGTAAATAAATCAAACAATTTTTCGCATTCTACAGCGGAATATGGAGCTGTTTTGCTTTCGGAAATATAGTTTCCTCGAATAAAGATACTTACTGCTTCAATACCGGGAACTGAAGCGAGCCCCCGGCAAACAAAACGAGCCATTGCCGCATCTTCATTCATAGCATGGAGTGTGCTTTGAAGAAGCAGTATTTTGCCCAGAATTACAGGATCGGCGTTATTATTCATCATTCTTTATTGATTCTCTATTCATCCTTTCATTGTATTCTTTTAAAAAGACTTCAGGTTCAATATAACCTGGATTTTTTACCAGCTGGCCGCGTACAATCATCATTGGGTGAACACTTAACATATCCATGATTATTCCGCCGTCAAATCTTCTCGCGTCGTATTGACACACCGTAGTGAGCGGATGTTCCTTGAGAATAGTATTCAATTGTGCTTCATACCATAATAGTTCCGGAACTGTTGATCGTCCTTCAATGAGAGCCCATGACATTTCCCCTGCGCCGCGTGCGCCGACAAATCCTTCTTTAATAGCAGTATCGTAATAATTTCCAACCATCCCCAGCATAAAATTTGGAGAAAAATAGTGATCAGGGCAATGGGTATAATGTCCTGCAGTTATATCAAAATCATTCTGTTTTTCATCAACATCAACTCCCAATCCCATAAGTTCTTTCCTCATTTCATCCGGGGAAATATCGTCAACCAGGTATAGAACTTTTTCATTCTCCAGTAAGCCCTGTTGAAGGAATTTGGCCATTGTTCGTTTTCTTTCCCAATCATCATTATAAATAAAAACAATATGATGTCCTTCTCTGAATTTCTCATCGGAAAAACCGAGTGTTATTTCACGATATTTTTTTATCATCAATATACCCTCCTTTTGTGTTACAAGAGTGCTTTTTCCTCCTTTTATGTAAACATTTTATAAGCTATTTATATAATACCCAATATTGCCCAAAAAAACAAGTTTTTTTGGTTACCATTGAACCCTGTATGTCCGGGGAGCTTACTTTTTAAGGTAGTTCAAGACCTTTTGTAGATTATCTTCCTTTGCAAGTGAATAAACCGTATCCCCATCTTCATCTTTGAGGTTTGGATTTGCTTTATATTGAATCAATATTGATAAATGAAAAGCCGCCATAGCGGCGGCTTACTCCGGCTAAATTTCTAAGAAAGAGCTTTGGAAATAGCTTCATTGTTGATCAATTTTTCAATATGTTCTTTGAATGCTGCGGGAACTACCCGTTTCGCGTGCCCCATGGGATTCATTACGCTTCCTTTGAGATTGTCCATACCGTTCTCTGCTCCCGTGACTGTGTGCTTTGCTAAAAGCGAGCCCTCAGGGCTCAGCACTTGAGCGGTTACATTGTAGTGCATTCCCACATTCGTTAATGTATCGGACTGCCATTTATCTATGGAGATGAGCAGGATCTTTTCCGCGCTTGAATCTTTAAATTTTTGAACTGCCGCTTCTTCGGAAGTATTGATCTCTACATTGATCGGGTTCACATCAAATCCCTGGGCCTTTAACCCGGCTGCGGTGACCTCTGCCATAACACCGGCAAGGGGCTTCTTGTCCTTTACTATAACATCAAAGGGATTACCAAATCCCCCCCGCTGAAGTCCGGCAAAAAAGGGTTCTTTTCCCCCGGTGCGAATAGACTCCCGCCTGTCCAGGATTGAGAGGCCAAGACGGGCGGATCCTGCTGCGGTAAGAGTTATAACAACGGATGCCAGGTCAAAAGCCTGCCCAAAAGCCAGGCAGCCTGTGCTGGATACTGCAAGGGGAAGTAATACCAGTAATAATAACCATGTTTTACGATGCATAAAGCACCTCCTGTTTTCTTAATTAAAAATATAAAAAAATATTATATAAAAATTAAAACAATAAAACAAGCGTTTTTTTGGGGGGTCGCCATCCGTGGCTCCGGTTCCGGAAAGATGAGACCAGGCCCCTGATGACGCTGCGCACCCTAAAAGATTGGACTGCCCCCCTTAAAAACTAAAAAGATCCGGTATCCATTCATACTGCTCAAGCGCGTGGGCTGTTTCCGGGGAAACATCCCTGGTTATTGCGGAAATTGATCCTACTTTCTCCTCATCCCACTTAATGCGGGAAACAATTCTAATTGTTACCCGGGTTTTTTTCTCCGGAGAATGATGGGTCTTCATATCGCACAGCGATACCAGGAACGCGGCCATTTCTTTATTGGGGTTGAGAATATCTACCCGTCCGCTAACGCGGCTTTGCAGTTTTTCTTTAATACTATGGGCACTGTATCCAAAGTGAGTGCAGCATAGTGCGGTGCAGATATTGGATGCCGAGGAACCAATCTTCCCGGCTGCCTCTTCCATAAATGTCTCTACCAGCTGAACCACGGTTTCACTTGCCGGTCCTTTTTCAATGTTGGTTGCCAGCTGATCACAGGCCTGGGAAATAATACGGTTCTCTTCTATGTTTTTATCAACAAGTCGTTTTTTATGTTCCCCGGTTTCAACAGTGGTTATGGTTCCAAGAATAAGGGCCTTTGAGTTCCTGTCATTAACCAGATATTCATCTATTATGGAGACCCCGAAATCGACGATATCAACAACGGGGATAGTAGTTTCCCTGCTGAATGAGGTCTCGTTATAGAGCACGGAAAGGGTATTACAGGCGATTAAAATAATATCGGGCTTATATTGCAGCATCCCCTCCAGGGCTTTGTTGAAAACGCGAGTCCGTTCCGTATTGTTCCCCAGCCTGTTATATCCCCTGTTCTGTTCGGGCCAGGCATTATAATAGGTGAGATTAATTTTTTCGAAAGAGTGAAGCTGCTTCAACCCTTCTACCGCTTCTGCGCAGATGGAAAGCCCTCCCAGACCTGAGTCTGTGATTACAATAGAAAGCTCTTTTTTCTCACTCAAATTTTGCAGTTGTTCATCGTTAATAAAATTCATTGTTTCGTCCGTAAGTTTATTGTATGTTGTAGTAATAATTCAATTAATGCACGGGCAAAAATTTATGCCTCTCAAGAAACTAAATTATGCTTGTGCGCGGGCCTTGAAGTAGTATGGGCTCTTTGGATTGCTGCGGAACTCGCTTTGCTCAAACAGTCCTCACAACCCAAAGAGCCCATACTACTTCAAGGCCAGATGCAGCTCGCAAAACGATTTAGTTTCTGACGTATTTTTTCCCCGGCTTCGCGGTCGTGTCTCAATATACCGAAAAACGTCATTCGGAATGTAAACCAAGCCCGGAGTGGTGCCTCTGCGGGTTGTGAGGCTGTTTGAGCGGAGCGAGTTCCGAACGTTCTGCGGAGGCACCACTCCGGGCTTGGTTTACATTCCGGGTTGATATACCTTATATTAAGAGGCGACCAAGGGGTCAGCACTCTCAAGAATCTAAATCTTTTTCGTAAACCACAAATCGGTCAATTCAAGCGCCCACTCCGGCGCGTCATCAAGGGTTCCTTCCATTATCCGGGTCATGAGATCAATCAAATGATGTCTGTGCTGCAACGTGGTCATGCGGTTTCTGAACATGGCAGCTCCTTTTTGGAGTTCTTCGTCGAACCGGGTCATAATAGAACCGATCTCTTTTCTAAATCCCTCAGTGCCGTAATATTTTAGAAAGGCATTCCACGCGTCAAGGATTCCTGAATTCGCGTCAAGAGGCTCGGAAATTAAACGGAATGTTTCCATAAATTTTTTGAGCTTATTCTCTTTGAGCAGGGAGAGCCTGTCCGGAAGGATCTCGTACGGGAGAAGGCGTATTGCCGATAATCCTTCTTGAGAAATTCCGGCCTTTACCATATAGCCGATCTTCCGGTAAAACAGGTCGGTTTGCTGAAAAAAGACAAAATTTCCCAGGCTGTAACAGAGCGGCACTCCCTTATAGATCTGCATCCCCTGGGGGACGTGAGGGTGATGCCCCACAACGAGGTCCGCCCCGGCATCGGCGACTCGCTGAAAGGCGTTTGCTATATATGGAGGAGGGAAGGGGATATACTCCAGGCCGCCGTGGCAAATTACGATCACCGCGTTTACTTCTTTTTTCAGTTCGGCAGTCAGTTCGCATACTCGATCAATATGCCAGCCAAATACTCCGGGGCCCTCTCCGTCACCCGTATCAGTGAGGTCTTCACCTTCGCTGAAGTTAATTATTCCGATTTTTAGATTGTTGATATTCACTACCAGGGGCTTTTCTGCTTCCTCCGTGGATAATCCCGCTCCAACGGCAGCGATATTATTTTGTGTGAGCAAACTCCCGGTATTGTTAAAAGCGTCCAACCCATAATCAAAGACATGGTTGTTGGCCATTGTTACCACTTCAAAAGGGACCGCACTGACTCCGCCAACATGCCGGTCCATCCCTTTCAGAACAGACCCGCTTTTCCATATGCCGTCACCAGTGTCGGTCAGGGGACATTCCAGGTTTGTAATCCGAAGATCGGCCTTTTTGAGCTCAGGCAATAAATCTCCATAAACCGATTCCGGACTCTCCGATATCAAACTATCGAAATCTCGTATTGGAGCCCAGTCTGCGGTGATCATTATTTCAGCACCGGCTCCGGCTTTGCCGGGCGCCTGCCAGGAACCCTCTTCCCAGTTGATGTTATTTCTTGGCATCTGTTTTCTCCTGATGTGAAAGATGAATTATGGGCGATAGACCCTGGTGACTCGTGAAGTAAGTGAGGAAACAATCTCATAGTTAATAGTCCCAACAATGCCGGCAATCTCATCCGCGGTAATTTCTTCCGAGCCCTGTTTGCCCAGCACAACAACCTCATCCTCAAGGGAGACTCCGGGAATATGGCCCACATCTATCATGGTTAAATCCATACAGACCCTGCCCACAATGGGAGCACGGACCCCGCGAACCAGCATGGACCCTTTCGATGAAAGAACCCGGTCGTAGCCGTCGGCGTAGCCAATGGGTACTGTGGCAATAATTGTCGGTTTTGGAGTAACATGGGTGCTGCCGTAACTAACGGCAAACCCGGCATCGACTTCTTTGACCTGAATAACCGTGGACTTTACTGTCATTGCCGGTTTGAGATCAATAAGACTTTTATCTACCTCGTCAGAGGGCCAGAGCCCATACAGGGAAATTCCCGGCCGTACCATGTCGAGATGGCTTTCGGGTAATTCAATCGTGGCCGCGCTGTTTGCCGCGTGCCGGATTGGAATAGTAAGCCCCCGGCTATGAATATCATCCAGCAATTCTTTAAATAGTTTAATTTGCGTTTTGGCGGAGCTTTTATCGCTGCAGTCAGCACAGGCAAAATGAGTGAAGATCCCTTCTACCTCAATACCCGGTAATTCGCTAATGGCAAGTACCTGGCGGGCAGCACTGGCGCAATTGTCCTCTTTCGCGGAGCTGAGAGGGAGGCCGTCCGAGGGGATGCCAAGACGCCCCATTCCCGTATCCGCTTTAATATGGGCTTTTACTGTTTTACCGGCACGAACTGCCTCCCGCGAAATAAGCTCTGCCTCAGTAAATGAATTAAGAGAAAGACGAATATCGTTTTCCGCGATATAGAGCAGGTGCCGGGGAAGGCTGTGGCCGAAAATTAATATGGGCGCGTCAATTCCCGCGTCACGAAGCTGTACGGCTTCGTCAAAACGGGCTACAGCCAAAAACCGGGCTCCGTTCTCAAGAGCAACCCGGGAGACTTCCACCGCGCCGTGGCCGTATCCGTCTCCTTTAACGGCAGCCATCATTTCTGCGTCTGATGACGCCAGCCTGCGCAGCTCCCGGAAGTTGTGAGCAAGGGCAGAGAGGTTTATCTCCGCCCAGGTTACCGGTGGATATGTTCCGGCTGCGGTGAGCCCCATATTAGATGAGACCTTTGCCGAATTTTTCAGTATAGTCCCTGAAGAGTTCCATAACTTTCAGGCTCCGCTCTCCGGGTTTTCCATTGCCAATTGTTAATTCATCGATCTTAACAATGGGAACCACTTCTTTATTTGAAGCAGTGATAAATACTTCTTCCATGCTTTCCAGTTCACTAAAATCAATATCTCTTTCTTCAACATCAAAGAGACCGTCAACCAGTTTAAGAATTACGCTCCGGGTAATACCGGGCAGAATATCGGCATTGGAAGTAATCAGTTTGTTCTCTTTGAAAAAGAAGAAATTGGTAGTGGTGCCTTCGAGAACCCTGTTCCGGGGATCAACATATATCGATTCAATGGCTTCTTTTTCTTTTGCCATTTTGAGCGCGAAAACCGCGTTTAAATAATTGGTGCTTTTCGCGCCGGGAATAAACCGTTCCATTTTATTGGTAATGACCTTTGCGCCATCGGTGTACCACCACTCAGGAAGGATATACCGGGGAGTAACCATTATCATGAGTTTTCCGTTCCCTTCGGGAGTAATCCCATCGGAGCTGACTCCGCCGGTGTAAACAATACGAACATTTGATTCGTCGTGATGGCTGTTCTTTTTAATACATTCTTCAACAATTTCACAAATTTCTTCGTTTGAATGATTAAGGGAGAGACCAATATATTTGGCTGAATTCTCCAGTCGCTGAACATGTTCTTTTAAGTAGAACGGGCGCTTATTATAGGTAATTAAGAAGTCGAATATGCCAAAACCTCTTAAAACAGTCAAATCTCTTGCTGCAATAACACTATCTTCGTCATTAACAAATTGTCCGTCAACATAATACGTATTCATTGGGCTACCTCAATTATGTAAAATTTATTGATTTTTTGCGAAATTATTCAAGTAAAATTTTTTTCTTCCTGAGAAAAAAAGCTGCCATGACCGTTTACGGCCAGGGTAAGTTCTTTTACCAGTTTTTTTATAACATCCGGATATGGAGCTCCGGTCTTCTCGTTCATGTAAATTTTTGATACCTCTGTTGGAAGAACCAGGATATTTTTGTTCCACTGGTTTAAAGCCGCGCAAAATCCTCCCTTACCAAAAAACACCTCGTTTTCGGCTGAAGTGATCGTTTCACCCGGGATAGTACAGTTTGATAAAAATTCAAGCCATGAGGCTATTGCCTTACCCCATTTTTCCCGGTTAAGCTGCTCAGTGCCTACGTTAAAAGCAGGAGGCGAAGCGTGTCCTTTTTCCACCTGGCGGCCGATATTATAGGCATGAAAGTCATACACCACACAGCTGCCAAACCGCTCAATAAGGACTGTTAACAGACTGCCCATAAACCGGTAAAAGGCTTCATACTTTTCCATGCTCCGGCGGATCATTTCCGCTGAGGGTTGGGTATGGTATACCTCTATGCCCCAGAACATCTCAGGAGTCAGGGGAACAGCGTCCTTCGGGAGACGGTTTAAGTCGTATTCCGCTCTGGAGTCGAGCCCCCATACGGCATTTGGACATTCCTTGATCATTTGATCCGTTACCGGGTCCTCTTCATAGAAACGGGCTTCTTCGCTAATAGAGAGCAGGGGGACGAGTTCCTCGCGAAAATTGTGCCCCGCGTGAATGGCGGTGGCGATCCAGGGTTTGGACAGGTCCAGGGACCAGGCAAAACCGCCCAGGGTGTCCACACCGGAGAGCCGGTCCGCAGACCGCAAGCGGTCTACGGTTTTTTCACAGATGGGTATCTTCATTTATAAAAGCCCTTTACAGCAGACCAAACCGTTCCATTCCCGATTCAGCAACACGGTGAACCAGCTGACGGTAATCTTCTTCAGGGCCTTCTTTACTTGGATGATACAGGGTGAAGAGCTGCGGGCTCCAGCTTTTTACCGGTTTAAGACCGGGAATGCCGTTGACTTCAATTATCCGGAGTTTTTCATCGGCATCAAAACGCATATCTACGCGCACGTGGTCTTTGCAGTCCATTGCGGTAACTGCCTGGCGGCAGAGTTCGTTTGCTTCATCAGCGTGGCTATCGGGAACTTTTACTTTGGTAATTCCAACGCCCCGCATGTCATTTCTAAAAATACGGTATTTACCGTAATGTGCTTCGTCTGTAATAACAAGGCCCGGTAAGAATTCCTGATGTTTTCCATTGCCAAGCATAAGAACGGTATATTCTTTTCCGGGAAGAAAACTTTCAACAAGAGCAGGCTGCTCAAATTCGGTCTGAACATAATTTATCCGGTTAGCCAGTTCTTCAGGAGTATGAACAACACTATCGTCACTGATCCCAACGGATCTCGATTCGCTGCTGGGCTTTACAAAAGCAGGAAACGTCATATCGGGCACTGCGTCGCCTGTTCCTACCAGGTGAAAATCCGGAACCGCGACATTATGCTCTCGCAGAATGCTGTGAGTGGCATGTTTGTCTATCATATTCTTCATACACTGGGCATCAGGGCCAATGTAAGGGATATTTTTTTTGTCGAAGATATCGGCCAGCCAGGCATCATCATCAACATTGAGTCCAATAATATCTTCTCTTTCGGAGATATAATACAGGGCACTCCAGACGATATCATAACTTTTTTCACTAATGGCTTTGTTAAAATCATCCATCGTTTTTACGAATGCTATTTCCGCGGACTTTCCGTCTGAGTTGAGCGCGTCACACAGATCCTGGGTAGCAGCCATATTTCCCCATCCCTGGGCGTCGCCGGCAGGTCCGGTAATAATTAGAATTTTCTTCATGGTAGAATCCTCCACGTGGCAAATTGATTCCGGAGTTTATACTTCTCGGAGTTATAGGGTGAATGAGTCTTCACTCACTTATTGACAATTGTTACATTATATACATATCGTCAATCTTTTTTTTCTGCTCATTTAGAAAAAAATCGTTTTTTTTGCATATTTCGCATTTAAATGGCAATAATATGCCTGAAAATATAAATAAAATGGTCCGGAATGTTCAGAACCGGGGCAAGCCCGGTTCCGGGGGATAATTGCTGTGAGTTGAGTGTTATCTTCTTTTTCTATTTCTTAACCCAACAAAAAGAAACAATCCCGCGATCATAATAGGTGAAATATCTATAAGGGAGGTTGAAGTAATATCGCCGCTGCAATTGCAGCCAAAAATTGACGTCATATAGGGCTCTGTAGGATTATCCTTTGCGAATTGTGCCCACTCAGAACCACAGTAATTATTTGAGGCGTCACAGCCCGGCAAGTACGTACACCAATCAGTCAGTTCCGTATCTACTGCCGCGTAGCTATCATTATTATTAACAGAAAAGGTTATTGCTGTCATTAATTCATTGGACGCGCTAATAGCGCCGGCGGTAAGGTCATTATCTACATTACACTTATCCATTGCGTCACTATGCCTGAGACCGTCACGTTCCTCTTCCCAACTCCCGTATACAGCCTCTGCATAGTTGCACACATGTATTATGCTTTTCATATCGGTACCGATTCGGATCGTATGGCTGAAACTGTCCTGCATTATATGCAGCGCTGAACCAATATAATAAACAGGAGCCCACACATCCACCTCTATTCGCCCGTAAAAATCCATCATCATATGAACTTTTATTATCTGGTCATCGGGGCTCATAATAATATATCCATTCGCTTTTTTTACGAGATTCAAAATTTTTTCCTTGCTTCTGTTAATGGCGTTTATATCGCCAGCTGAATAGTCATCGGTGGGAGCTCTCAGAAAATGCTCATATTGCCCTTCGGGTTTGACGTGAATACTTCTTAAGGCGTTTATATTAAGAACAGAATGACCGTCTGTATCATTTGAACGGACTCCCATAAGAAGACTAAAAATAAAAAATTTCGACAGCCTGGAGGGAGTAGACAGGTTTCTATTCGCCAGCATATAATCAACTATTTCCTCCCATTCGTCACTCTGGGGAGGATCAATATTCATACCGGAAAGTATATCGTCCAGGCCGTTACTGACACCATTTTGATACACGTTTATGACAAACTTTTCATGGCAGCCATCTCCTGCGGCCGAAGCTACGGACCATGAATAGACAGGCATGCTCGAAAACAACATCATTACCCAAACAATACTATGTAACAATATTATATTTTTTATTTTCAGTTTTATCTTCAAAATGATACCTCCGCGAAAAGCCTGGTCCTGTATTCATGCATTAATATACTGGGAGTTCCCAGTACAGGAGCCACCAGGGCAAAACTGATGGGATTCAGCCCTATGGAAAGCCAATCAAGAATACCAAACATAAGGCCAAGAGGGACAACCTCCAAAAAGATACCGGTATGCCCTTTTTTATCAAAAGCCGTATCGAATAAAAGAGTGGAAGTGCCAAATGACAGGCTCGACCTGGCTCTGCCTTGAAAATACCTTTTCTCAATTCCCAGGGCAACATTCAAAGCCCCGGGCTTTATTTCCCTGTTATACTCAACAGTTGCCCAGAAATTTTGTTCAATATGAAGAAAAACCCCGAACAACGGAAACTTGTAGCCTCCGGTAAATCCGTAACCGCCTGTATTTGCCAGTATTGCCCTGTCAAGATCATCACTAAAAACCGATATAAAGAATTGCGTTTGAATAAATATTTTGTTTGCGGGCTTTATGCTATCCTTTGTATCGACTGTGGCGGTATCGCGCTCTTGCGCCGCAGCAAGGGCCGGCAGGGCCAATAGAACAACCAGGGCTAAAATAACTGTTTTCTTCATATCTTAATTTCCAGAGAAAATATTGACCTGAACTCTAGCACAACAAGGGGGATTCCCGACAGAACAGGCGCCTCAATATTCAATGTTAAGGGATCAAAGTTAAGAAAAATACTCTCGTTCAACTTGAAACGTATTCCAACAGGCCGCAGATCAATAAAAAATCCCACTTCTCCGGCTTCCTTCAAGACATTATCGGTGATTTTTATAGCAGGTCCCGCCCCTAATGAAGATACACCTCTTCCTTCAAAGTATATAAATTCCGCCCCAATTCCCAGGTTGCACGCGGCCTGGATCTCTTCCTCATCATACTCAAGTTTTTTCCACATATTGAACTCTGCCAGGGCAAAAAGCCCCCAACTGCCAAACCGGTAAGCGCCTTTTAAAATAAAATCACTGGCGTAAAAAATATTATCATTATTGGTTATATTATTGGTCAGGGGACAGCCAAGCTGCACCAATAAGAAGAGACCACTGCTGTCTAAAAAAATACCAGGGTCATTTGTCTCTTCCGCGCCGACAGACTGAAGCATAATAAGCAGCAAAACGTTTGTTATTACCACAATTAATTTTAGATGTATTTCATTCCGAAGCATGAGGCTGTTTTTTTATACCTCCATAACATTCTTGTTCCCGGTAAGTCCTTTGAGGAGGAACCGGTGACATCGGAACTGTCAAGTCATATTTGATCATTTTAATAATTATATCTCAATTGGCGGACCTGCTAACACGTTCACTCAAAACTCCATTCTCCGAAAACAATTTAGTATACAAGAATAAACAGTGTAATTTTAGCTTTAACAAAAGGCCTGTCAATAGAATTTTTCATTTAGCTCATTTATTATATTTCCAAAAGGAGTGAAACCAGGCCGGGGAAAGCCCCGGCCTGGGGATGTGTAAGCGTGATTATAGTTAATATTTGATTATATAATTAACTGCGGCATTTTTGGGTCGTGTTTCCGTAGCACTTCTTCCGTTAGCACTGTAACTGGTATTCTGAGTACGCTTAGCAGTAATTTTATAGTCATTGGTGTCCCAGGCATTGGAATGCTCGCCTTTATTAGTGGAGTCGGCCTCCCAGAAAGACCACTGGTGTAGGTGATCCTGAAAAGCGTCATTCTGATACGATCCCACAGACCTTCCGGGATCAATAGAACCGGCGATATCGAGCCCTCTCAGGAATCGTCCCTGGAGATTGGGAAGATTGAAAGAAGAGCCGTCCGCAGAGCCCCATGAAGTCCCGATTGCCTGGAACAGGTTATTATATGTGTCACGCGACACAGAACTGCCGTTGCAAAGCACCCATCCATCAGGAATATTTGCCTCGGGTCCGGCAAAAGGGACAATGGTTCCTGTAGGGGATGCCATTCCAACAAGGGTTTTGAGCGCATCTATTTGAGCTTGCAGATCACTGCTTGAAGAATTCGCTGTTTCGGCCTGTAGATTATCAACCTGTTTTAAGTTGTTAATTTCGGTTTTTAGATTTGAAATATTAGCGTACATCTCTGAGAAACTAAACTCTTCTGAGCCGTCATTGGAACCGGAGGTAAGACCGGCTTCACATCCTGCCATAGTAAAAATAATGAGCGCTGTTATACCAATAACAGCAAACCTGGTGCGTGTTTGAAAATTTTTCATGATAACTCTCCTCTTA
>JAAENB010000528.1 GCA_024224995.1 bacterium
CCCAGCGGGGCGACGTGTTGTAGCTCGGGGTTTCAACCCCGTGAAACAGAGCATGGCCCCGGGATAAAATCCCCGGAAACCAGCCCGGTTTAAAAAGAGTTTCTTGAGAGTGCGGACCCTGCGAAGCAGGGAAAAAATACAAAAGAAACTGATTAGAAAGAGGATTGGGAATAAAAAGAGACTGGTTGCCGGAACTCTGTCAACTGTCAACTGCCAACCGTCAACTGATCTTAGTTTCTTAAGAGAGCATAAAACAGGTAACACATCAATGAACCAAATAGAACTAACAATAGATAAAGCCGTATACGGCGGCTACGGCCTTGCCCGTGACAACGGAAAAACCGTCTTTGTGGAACGGGCAGTACCCGGAGACCGGGTACGCGTACGGTTTACGCAGGAAAAAAAAGACTACTCCTTCGCCGTGATCGAAGAGCTTTTAACGCCCTCTGAACGAAGAATCGAGCCGGAGTGTGAGAATTTCGGCAGCTGCGGCGGGTGTTCCTACTTGAATATCGACTACGAATACGAGCTAACCCTGAAAAAAGAAATATTGCTCGATTCCCTGAAGCGCGTAGGCCGCATGCCCGAAGAGTCCATTCCTCAAATAGAAACGGTATTTGGGGATCGCTTTTATTACCGGAGTCATGGGACAGTGAAGAGCAAAGACGGCGTCTCCGGCTTTTATGAAAAAGGAAGCAATAATCTTATACCATTTGGACCCCGGGGGTGTCTGCTTTTGCCGGACCGGCTAAACCAGGCGATTAAATCATATCATTCAACAGGAAAAGAGTTCAGGGCAGCGCAGGGGCACAGTGAAGAGGTCTATTGCGCGGAAATAGGGAACGGGGATTCTCCCAAAAAAGGAGAAAAAATGCCCGTAATCCGGGAGAAAGAACAGGGAGTTCTCTATGAACGGGAAATAGACCTGTTTTTCCAGGCAAACCGCTTTCTTCGATCATCCATGCTCAATGTGGTACGGGATTACGCCGGACTCACTCCGGACGATGAATTTATGGATATAGGCTGCGGCTCCGGTTTTTTTGCCCTGTACCTGTCACAGTATGCCAAAAAGGGCACGGGTTTTGATATAAACAAAAAAAGCATAGCAGCGGCCCGGAACAATGCCCGGCTTAACAAGATCGAGAACGTGAAATTTCACGCCCTTTCCGCGCCGGCCATCCATCCGGGCAGGTATAATCCCGGAACCATTATAGCCGACCCGCCGCGAGCGGGAATATCAAAGAAGGGCAGGCAAACAATAATCGCCCTGGAACCGGAAATTCTAGTGTATGTATCATGCAATCCCTCCACCTTCGCGCGGGACGCCGTAACCTTTAACCAGGCCGGGTACAAACTCGAAAAACTAACCCTCCTCGACATGTTCCCCGGCACCCATCACATCGAACTGGCAAGCCGTTTTGTCCTCTCTTCTTAGATCCCGTTGGTCGCCCCGACCCTGAGCGCTGACCCGGCTTGGCCGGGAAAAAATACGGAAGAAACTGTGTCGATACCGGGGTCTGTTTTGCGAAGGTGCTCCGGGCAAGGGTTGGGTTCTGAGAGACGCTGCAGTGCAACGCCTTTACTGGCTGGTTTCAGGCCAGGGTTATGGAGATTCCGGAAGGAACGCAGAAGTTTTTGAAAATGAGTCAATTTTAGCCCGGGGTTTTAACCCCAATAGGGGCAGCAGAGCATAACCCCGGATAACATCTTCCGGGAACAGGCTCTGTTTATAAATAAGTTCACCAGGGTGATGGGTTTTCTCATAGCGTGGGGCTTCCAGCCCCTCGTTATGATGAAGGAAGCCCCGGTTCTAGATTCTAGTTTCTTAAGAAAGGAGTCCATATATGGAAGAGCAGAAACAATTTAGAAAAATAGGGTATATTGGAATAGGGGTCATTCTTCTTAGTTTGATCATGGGAATGATCTTCCCAACAGAAGTACCTGCTTTAATGAAGGGATTTATGACGCCTATTGTGGCGTTTGAGTTTGTTGAAACAAAAGAAGATGTGTACCTGGTATTTGGAGAGAACGATACTCCTGAGAGAAGGATACTGGCTCGTTCAATGGATCTGGGGAATTATGTTGATTATATTTATATGTTCTTTTATTCATCATTCCTGTTTTTCTTTTCAATGCTCTGTGCCCGGATTACGGGGAAAAAAATCTTTTACGCCGGAGCAGCTATGGCTCTCTTTATATTGGCGGGAGATTTTATGGAAAACATACAGCTTCTTGGAATAACCGCAAAGCTAACAACAGGGGATTTTGGAAGTGAGCTTTTTTATTTGAAGATATTTACCTGGCAAAAGTGGGGCTTGCTTGCCATAGTATTTTTCCTGCTGTCGTTCTATTTATTTAAAGGGAACCGTTTTTTCAAAATAGGGGGGATCTTCGGGATTCTCCCCATATTTTTAGCGGTACCGGCTTTTTTTCACCGGTCTGTTTTAAATGAGCTTCTGTTTATATCAACAGCAATATTTATCTTTTTCCTCATAGTGCATTGTTTTTTATACAAGGCACCGGAGTCCGCGTAGGGAGGCATCCTCCCTGCCATACAATTTCGACTTTTTTTAGCCCGGAACCGGTTTTTTTATTGAAATTATAAAGCAAAGATCTTTCCTTTATAAAAGTAAAAAAGTCGACATTATTCAGGACTTAAAGGAAAACTCATCAATGCCGGAACAAGAATTTGCATACGATATAACCCAGTATTACAGCCATCCCTATAGCCAGACACATCCGCAAAATCTATATACTATAGCCCGTCTTATGGGGCTCAATCCAAAAGATTTTCGTGAGGCGCGGATTCTTGAACTGGGCTGCGCGGCCGGAGGTAATATTATCCCCCTGGCATTTAATATGCCCAACGCGGAAATAGTGGGAGTTGATCTGTCAATAAAGCAGGTAGAAGAAGGGCGGAACGAGATACAGAGCCTGGGATTGAAAAATATACGGATTGAACATAAGTCCATAACCGACATTGATGAAAGTTACGGGAAGTTTGATTATATCATCTGTCATGGGGTTTATTGCTGGGTACCGGAAGAGGTACAGGAGAGAATACTCTCAGTCTGCCAGATGAACATGGCAGTTGAAGGAGTAGCCTATATCAGTTATAACACCCTGCCCGGCTGGAACATGGTAAAGAGTGTCCGCGATATGATGATATACCATGTGCAGAATTTTGACTCACCTGAGGAAAAGGCACAGCAGGCCCGGAGTATTCTGGAGTTTATGCTCAAGGGCCTGGGTGAGGATAAATCGCCCTATGCCGAATCGCTCAGGAACGAGCTGGAAATCCTTTCCGAGCGCTCCGATTCCTACCTGCTTCACGACCATCTTGAAGAGCTCAACCGGCCAATCTATTTTCATCAATTTATGGAAGCGGCAGACAGGCACAAATTAAGTTATCTAGCCGATACTCACCTGGCAAATATGTATGTTCATAACCTTCCGGCAGCAGTCTCGCAGGAATTCATGAAGATCAATGATATAGTTCGGACGCAGCAATATATGGATTTCCTCAGGAACCAGCGGTTTCGGTGTACCCTGCTCTGCCAGAAAGCAGCTCACGATATTTCATTAAAAAGAAACATTAATGTAAACAGGATCGAAGATTTTTATATTGCTTTTAACGGAACAGTGAACACGAATATTGACTGGGAAACCCTGATGTCAATAGAAAAGGTTACTTTCGAAAGCGACTATTTAACCGTTACCGTAACAGAGCCGCTTTCAAAAATAGCCATGATGGTATTAACGGAAAACAAGGGAAAACCTCTGGCGTATGAAGACCTGTGCGATATGGTAATGGAGCGGACCGAAGAAACAGATCGTGAAAAAGTTAAATTTCATTTAAATGAAGAGTTAAACCTTATGCGCCTTGTGCTGGGCGGGCTTATTAATATATATTCCGAAGGAGCGCGCTATCTTTCCTCTGTTCCCGAAAAACCGATGATCTCCCGTATGGCACGGTTTCAAGGGGAAAAAAGAGAGCTCGTAACCAACCAGCGCCATGAAAATGTGTCTCTTAATATGGCAGAGCGGATTATGATACAGTACATGGACGGATCAGTTACTCGTGAAAAAATAATAGACCATATGTGTGAGCACATTAAAAAAGGAGAACTCAGCGTTGTGGATGACGAAGGAAAAGAGATCACCGGAGAAGAGAAGATCCGCGCAAAGGTGACATCGGTTTGTGAGGAATCCATGCAGAAATTCGCGTTACATGCTTTGTTTATTGATGATAAATCCCTGGCCTAGTTCTCTCCCATAATTACTTCTTTTTCCAGAATAATGCCATTTTTGATGGCAACATTCAGTAGTAGTTTTTCTTCTTTTGTGTACCAGCCATGCATTTTCAGGTCATAGGTTCCGGGAAAAAGAGCAATCTCGTGCCTGATTTTTCCCGGGCTTTTTTTAATTATCTTTTTGGTCTTCGCGTCGTAAATACGGAGCGTGGTTTTCATGGCAGTACCGTTAGCGTTCTTGGAAACCAGGACAAGCATTCCCCTTTCAAAAACGACTCTTTTTTTTGTAATAGAACCTTTTTTAAGACCGGAAAATTGAGCCACCTTTTCCCCGCCTGTTTCAAGATCTGTAATCCGAACCTCGTAATTGCCGGGTTTGGTAATAATTTCATGTACTTTGCTTTTAATGCCGACTTTTATAAGAGTCCCTGTTTCACTCTCGTATAGAGCTGTGGTGGTGTGAAGAGCCCGGCCTCCTTTAACTTCACCGATTACAAGAATAATCACTTTACTGGGCCTGGGATCGGGGTCGGAAAATTCTGCTTTTCCCAGTACGGAATCGGTTGAAATAATATCACGCTTGGTTTTTACGATAATTACTTCTCTTTTAGCAACATATCCTTCTTCAACCTGGACGCCTTTAAGAAATTTTTCTTTTTTCGTAGCCCTGGATTTTATTCTCAGGTTGTACATGCCTTTTTGCAAAAGAAATTCGGCTTGTTCCCCTTCCGCGGATTTGATCTTTTTGCCGCCCCGGTAAACATCAACAAACACATATTCAACTCTTCCTTCCGGAGTTCTGCCGTGAACAATGAGCTTTCCTTTTCCCGGCTCTATTTCTTTTTGAATGATTTTTTCTTTGATTTTTTTGAGGGCTTTTTTCAATTGCCTGGAGTTGTCCGCGGTAATAAATATTCCTTTAAAGGGTTTGGGAATACATTTTAATGAATTTAAGTTTACCCTGCCCATGCCAAAGCCAACAACATTGATTTTGGTAATAATTCCTTTTTCTTTAAGGGCTTTCGCGACCTTGCAGGGATCAGTTTTACAGGTTTCAAGGCCGTCCGTAAGGAGGATGATCACTTTTTTGCCGGGGAGCTTCTTTTTGAAGTCTTTCGCGGACTTGAGGAGTGAAAAAGATATTGGTGTCCTTCCTTTGGGACGAATGGATTTTATCTTTCTTCTCATCCGTTTGATTCTTTTGGGGGTTAATTTACCCATGGGGATCTCAAGAATGGTGTTGTTGCAGCGTTTGTTGCGGTGTCCATAGACTCGTAAAGCAACCTGGATGTTTTTTTCCGAATTCAATTCATTAATGAGCCCATATAAGGCTTTTTTTGCTATGTTTATTTTAAATTCTTTTTTTATTTTCCCCCACATGCTGCCAGAAGCATCAAGGATCAATTCTACCTGGGTCACTGGTTCAATTTTCTTTTTGGATTCGGCCGTGGAATTTTTTACTTTGAGAGTAATTGAGGCCAGGATTGTAATTGAGATGGCTATTGCTGCCGCTATTCTGTTGAACTTTTTTTGGGTCATAATGGTCATAGTAGAAATATCGGAATTTTTTATTTAAAGTTTTATTACTTTATTACGATAAATTAAGCCGGGCAGAAAATTTAGCGGTCAATACGGAAGGAAAAGGGATAGCGAATAAAGCCAAATTCTATTATTGAATAGAATTGGGCCTGTTCTTCCTCTTCCTCAAACGCAAGCATCTCAGGACGTTCCGAATAATGATAAACCAGGAAATCTTTAATTTCATGAAAAAAGCCCCCGGACACCAGAAGATTCATCCGTTCTTCCCCCGATGATGCGGCAAAGAGGTTTTCTTCTATAGAATATATATCCATATGGTTTTCCAGGGTAATATTAAATACCGGTTCAATCAGGTGATACCGGGAATATGCCTCCATACAGGTTTTCCAGTCTTTTGAAACCTGGAAGAAACGGAATCTCAGCCCTTCATTCCGGTCATTGAAAATATTCAGTCTGCGGTAGAAATTATCTTTTTCAATGTCATATAATAAGGCGGAGATTTTGGACTCTTCAATGAGCGTATCACAATAAAAAATGATGGTATATAGCTCGTTCCCCGGTAATCCGGGCAGCAGTTTGCTTAAGCCCCGGAGAATGATCTCGTTGTTCTGTTCAGCGGGTATATCAATAAAAAAGTTAAAGACATTAGTTTCGATGATATTCGTATAAAGGGAACTGTTCCAGTTTTCCGGGTTTGCGCCGTTAAAATATACCCCTTTTCGAAGTCCCTGTGATCCGGAACTAAAATCGGGAAGATATGGCGTGTTTCGAGTAAAACCTGTTTTTTCTTCAACATACGCGCTTATTGATTTGATATCATCAAAGGATATTCCCCAGCCATTGTGATAATAATAAGGCGGTTTTTTTAAATATTCGATCCCGTTTTTGTTCGCATGGTCCTGTATGCCGGTTCCCGGAAGGATCATCAACGGGTAGAGTTCTATATTTTCCTCAAAGCCCAGGTCTGTGAGCCTGTCAATGGTTTTAATAAAGCTTTCCGGGTCATCTCCGGGAAGCCCGGGAATAATCCCAATCTTCAGGTCGATCCCGGCTTTTTGCAATTCCAGCATTCCCTTAAGCTCTTTGTCCGGGTCTCCTTTTCTGCCGATCCGTTCCAGGGCTTTTGGGTTGAGCGTTTGCAGCCCAACTTCCATACTTCGAAACCCGGCCTTATGGAGCAGCCGCGCGGTTTTAGTGTCAATACCTGCAGCCCGCATCTCCGTATGGAGCCGTATGCTGTTTTTTCCCCTGTTTATTTTTGCCAGGCGCTTTAAGTTTTCTATAAAGTCTTTTGTTTTATTAAACGTGGGGGATAAAATATATATCTCTTTTAAACCGGTAAACCGGGTATTGCCTTCTATAGCCCTGGTTAAGTATTCAAACGGAAGCTCCCGGACTCCGGCGCAGTTTTTTGAATAATAGCAGTAGGTACAGCGGTATGGGCAGCCCCTGGTGAGCTCAAGGAAAATGGAGCCGTCTATCATGGAATTGAGCCTTTTGCCGGTGTAGGGCTCAAAAATATCCTGCACAGGGATTAGTTTATCCGGGGGTTGTATAACCAGATTATTGTTGTTCAGGGGATTTGTATAAGATCCCACATCTTCCGATGAAAGCAGCTCCCTGAAAAACCATTCTCCCTCTCCCGATACAAAATAATCGGCCTCTTTTCTTGTTTCCTGGAATGCGATTGAACCGGGATTTATTTCAGGCCCCCCGAATACGATAGTTATGGGACTGATTTTTTCTTTTATTTTTTTGGCTAAATCGAGATTTCGTTCTATGTTCCAGAGATAGGAGGTAAATGAGATGATATCCGGCCTGATATTCTCTATGTAGCGCAGGATTACCGTGTCAGAAGCGAAATTCGCAAGGAGAAAAGGGAGTGTTTCAACGGAAACGGCGTCTCCGAATGTGTGTTTGATACTGCCCGAAAGAGCTGCCGGGGCATAGTCGATGTTTCCGTGGATGTATCCGTAAGAGTGGTCCACCAGGGGGAGCTGTATAAAGAGGATTGTTGTTTTTTTCATTGAAATATTATCTCTGTTATTGTAAAGTTATAAATGACTATAATTCTGTCAATGTAGAATTCAAAATTATATAGATATAATTTGTAACTGCGGAGTAGGCGCAGCTAACGCTGCGCGAAGGAGGGGGTTGTGAGGGGGCTTCGCCCCCTCACAACCCCCTCCTTCGCGGCGCGGAAGCGCCGCGTCCCCTGCTTTTTGAAATCTTCTTTTATAATGAAAAAAAAGTTGATTTTTGTTTGAACAAGTCTTATTTTGATAGAAATATTGAGTATAATGAAAATGCAGGTATCATACCATGAAAAAGGCAAAGGTTTTTACTAATCATATATTGGCAGGTATCCTTGAAGAAGGACGTAACGAATATATTTTCACTTATGATGAAGAATATCTCAAAAACGAGTCTTCAAAAGCGGTGAGCCTTACCCTGCCAAAGCGACCTGAGCCATATCGTTCTCCACACCTGTTTTCCTTCTTTTACGGACTGTTGGCGGAAGGGGTAACAAAAAAAATTCAGTGCAGAAAATTAAGAATAGATGAGAATGACCATTTTACCCGCTTGATTAAAACCGCAGGATATGATACTATTGGCAGTGTTACGGTGGAGGAAATAAAGTGATTTATTGTGATGGTTGTTTGAAGCAAATTGATAAAGGCTCTTTTTGCGGAAAATGCGCAGATGAGATATGGAGTTCCCGGGAAAATGTAACGTATAAATTGGATTTTGATAAAAAAAAATTTATGGAATTGCAAACAAAAACTGCGGATCATATGTCCATTTCCGGTGTTCAGGATAAGATATCGCTGGTTTTGAAAAACGGAAAACTTGAGCCTACGGAGAAAGGCGGTGAATATATTCTTAAACCGGTCCCATCGTTTCCCGGGCTGGAGTTAATTGAAGATGTTCCGGCAAATGAGCATATTACAATGCGGATCGCAGAGAAGTTTTTTAATATTAAAATAGCTCCCTGTGCTATAGTAACGTTTACCGATGGGGAATTGGCATACCTGGTAAAGCGTTTTGACCGTAATGGAGATAAAAAATTTTACCAGGAAGATTTTTGCCAGCTTTCAAACAGGACTGAAGTAACACACGGAAAGAATTACAAATATGATAGTACTTATGAAGAAGTCGGGAATATTCTATATACATTTAGCAGTACGGCTCTTGTTGAAATTGAGAAGTTGTATCGCCAGATTATTTTTTGTTACATCTTTTCTAATGGGGACGCCCACTTGAAAAATTTCTCCGTGCTGGAAAACCATGATGGAGATTATGTATTATCTCCCGCCTATGATCTCATGGCGACATCAATCCACTTCCCATATGAAAGCAGGACCGCTCTTGACCTGTTCAACACATACGAAAGCGAGAGTTTTAAAATAAATGGATTCTATAAACGGGAAGATTTTTTAGTCCTGGCGGACATGTATAAAATAAAAAGAGATAACGCCAATGGTTTTCTTGATACTTTTTTAACTCAAAAAGATGAAATTGTTTCAATGATCAAAAGATCATTCCTGAGTAAGGCCGGACAGGAGCGGTATATTGACCAATTCTTTGACAGGCTTAAAACAGTGTAACAAAAGGCCCGCGCACAAACAAAATTTAGTTTCTTGAGAGTGCGGACCCGGCCCTTCGGCTCCGCTCAGGGACCGGATGGCCGGGAAAAATACGAAAGAAACTGTTTTTAAAAAATGGATCGGTTTCAGCATGGGGCTACCCGGGGGTGAATCCCCGGGCTACATGACTATACCCCTCCGGGGTATTTCTGGTATGGGACCGAATCGCCCGCAGGGCATTGGTTGACCATTGGTTC
>JAAENB010000529.1 GCA_024224995.1 bacterium
GGGAAGAGAGACGTTGCGTGCAACGTCTTTACGGGTTGGTTTCCCGGAGATTTGTCCCGGGTCAACACCACAGAGGGGTTAAACCCCAAATAAACACCGAGGGGCACGGCACGCCGTGCCCGTACGCGTACCGAATCCCCTCGCACCCCTCGCAGGGGTCGCAGGGTCGCACCCTTCTCGGAATCTCCATAACCCTGGCCTGAAACCAGCCAGTAAAGGCGTTGCACTGCAACGTCTCTCAGAACCAGACCTTTGCCCGGAGCATCTTCGTAAAACAGACCCCGGTGTCGACACAGTTTCTTCCGTATTTTTTCCGGCCAGCCGGGTCAGCTGCTCTCAAGAAATCGTCGAGTAAATTACAAGCATCCTCAACAAGAAGGTTTTTATTCAGAAAAATGTTCCACGAAGCATGTGAGGGAGTTTCCAGATTCTCTTACAATTTTTGATTTGATGATCTGTTAGAGCCTCAATTCCTCTTTGCCCTTTGTGTATAATGTTGCGATTCATGTTTATTGCAGTATCCCCATAATGATTAAAAATACTTTTTCAATATCTTCAGGAATACGATAGGTATGCAGATCTTTACGGATTCTTTTTTCTTTTCTTTCCAGAACAGCGAATCTCCAGAGTTCGCCAATACTTACGGCACCATAAAGCAATTCCGGTTTTCCTTCTTCTTCATATTTATCTAACGCGATCAATTCAGCAGTAAGCTGGTTAAACCCTTTGTCTAAATCGCCTTTTTTAGCTTCAATAACAAGAAGTTCCTGTTCCGAACGAATGAGGTAATCCAGAGAACCGCCTAATTTGTTGTCAATTTCAATAGGATATTCCACATTTATTTTGGCATTAACATGGCGAATAATTGCCCACAAAACCGGCGCGATCATAAAATCTCTTTTTGCCATTTCGGAATTTAATGTAATCTTTGGAAGTATTTTGTAAAAATCGTCCTGCCAATTTGTTATTTCCTGTTGATAAATATGTTCGGCAATCGGTAAATCAAGAATTGCGGTATCAAATGAATAACCAAACTCGGAAGCTATTTCTTCTGTTGGATTATTCAGATCAAAATAATCACTGAATGTATATTTCCTGGCTTCTTTAAAAATCAGTTTTCCCATGTTTTATCTCTCCATGTGATGGAACTCGATACTATATGGGAAGAGGACTCTGTCAATCGATTTTTCTACACTACGCCCGGTAATAAAACCTATGCCCCAGGTAAATTGTACCAATAATAACAGGAGAGCAAATAAGAACCCCCAGGATCAGCATTTGCTTGAGCCCTTCCTGCACTCCGCTAACGGAGGCGGTTAAATACATAAATCCCAAAAACAGACCCAGATCAAAAATAAATCCAATAGTCATGCAAAAAAACATGAGAGGAGAATTTATATCCACATCCAGTCCTTTCCAGATAAGAACCCTGGAGAGCCAGAAAGAGCCAATACCAATTACTTCACCGGCAGCAATAGCATAGACTAAATATTTTGTGGCGTTAATATCGAAACCGAGCCACCAGGCGATTAGAACCAGCGCCGGAAGCTGGGTTCCGAAAAAAGTCCAGGGAGAAGGCAAGGCTTCGAAAAAGGATTTAAGAAAGCGGGCAGACCGTTTCCATATTGCCCTGGTGATGATCATACCAAAAAGACCAATGGCTTCAAAAATAGCCACGATGATAATAATATCCCTGGTCTCTTTTTCGGCCTGGGTCATTAAGATCCAGGGCAGGGCGCAAATAAGGGGAATCTGCGTGAAAGCAAGCCAGAGGAGCCATCCCGGAGCGCCGGATTCACGGACATAATTTTCGCGTTCGTAAACATAGGCAATAGTTTTGAGCTGCATCAGTTCACGCTGGGATTGCTGGTTATAGCTTGTTTTTTTAAGTTCTTCAATTCTCTCAAGGGCCTGAATATATTCCTCTTCAGAGTTAATTTCGGTAATCATGGCAGTTCCTCTTA
>JAAENB010000530.1 GCA_024224995.1 bacterium
AGCCAATCAATTGTGAGCTTTGACCCGGAGTCGTTTATGGAAAAATCAACCTCTTCATAGCATAAAATGACATCAAATAAATCCATATCCTTTTTATGAATTGCGGCTAAATCCTCTTTTATTAAACCTATAGGATATCTTTTATTTACATTTATCTTTCTTTTTTTATTGATTATCTTTTTATAAAAAACTTCAAAGCTCATAGAGGGATCAATACCCATTCGAAAGGGAAGAGTTAGAACAAACATCCCTGTCATACTCATGACATTGCCTGGTAATCCATACCGGCCTTTATCTACAGTACCAATTATAATATCATTATTTGCACTGGCTTTACATAACGAGATAAACAAAACAGACAAAAAGAACTGGTATATATATGTTGTATTTGAAAAATCACGGATTTTGGATGCTGTTGCGGAATCAAGATTATAAAATACAAAATTGGAAGTTATTGATACTTGATTCCGATCTACCTGTTTTAATGGCTTTGGAATAGTACTTAGCTCATTAAGCCAGTAGTCTTTATTCCTGATAAATTTTTCTGAATTTATGTATTCTTGTTCCAAACTAATATAATCAATATAAGACGGTTTTTTTATTATTGGTATATTTTCCTCTGCCGCATCTTTCAATTGTATATACTGTTCAATAACCTGTTTTATGATGAGCCCAAAAGTAAAACCATCAGCAATAAGATGATGAATATTCACAAAAACACCATATTGACCTTTATAATCTCTTATGACTGCAAAATAGAAAAGGTTTGTACCTGTCAAAGTATAGGGAGTTTTATTTTTTTTAGACAGGAATTCTTGTAATCTATTATTATTTCCGTCGCTGCTGAAATCTATATAATCAATATCTATTGGCAGATAATCCGCAACAGTCTGTACATATTCATTATCGTATACTTCAAAGTTTAGGCGTAAACCGTCATTCTCCGCAATTACTCTATTTATTGCTTGTTTTAATATATCCCGGTCCGCGTTTTCTTCTAAATAATAGACCCCGCCAATATTGTTAATATTTGTATTGCCATACTTCTTTTCAAGATCCAGCCTTTCTTTCTGGGGGAAGGTAATAGGACAGGTTATTTTTTTATTCACAAGTTCAACCTTTTTTTATTTTGAGAAATTTAACTTTTTAAAGAAAGTCAAAAGGATTTACTGCGTCAAGCTATATTTAAGTTTTTAATTATTTCAGGAATGAATGATAACTGAGAGGGTATGAATGATAACAAACATCTATACTGGCCGCAGTTTCAAAATGAATATCGCGAGGGAGGGGGAGACGCCCCAACGGGGTGCAGTTCGGGTTGAGCTTGTATGAGAAAAGCCCTGGTAAGGCAACTATCAGGCTAATTGTTTTTTTTAAAGCTCCGGGTAAATTTCTACAAAATACCTTGACAACCAACATCACCCCCGCTCTAATATGACACCATAAATCATATCATCCCGCATAATAAAAAAAGGATCTGTACCATGAGAAAACTGTTAACCGTCACCCTTTTTCTAATGAGTTTCATGATATTGAGTTGTAAATCCCATGAAAGAGAAGTTGTTCTGCCAAAAGGATGTACTTCACCGGATCGTCTTTTGATTTTTCATACAGGCGATCATCATGCCTCTTTCTTTGAGAAAAAATCCCGGAAAGGAACTGCCGGAGGGCTTGCCAGGCAAATGAGTTTTATTGAAAAAGAAAAAGCAAAAGCGCTGAAACTAACAAAGTGTCCGGCATTTTTAACCGTAAGTGCCGGAGATATTTTGTCGGGTGATGTTGTTTCCGATAACCTTGTTGGTGAGCCTGATATCAGAGCAATGAGTACCATTGGCTATACAGGCATGGCGCTTGGCAACCACGAGTTTGACAGAAAATTTGACTCATTTTTAAATGTAGTAAAAAAACACGCGAATTTTTCAATTCTCAGTTCCAACTTTGTATACAAAGAAAAAAAGAAAAACCAATATCCGGTAGACCGTTATGTGGTTCTCACTATTGGAGACTATAGAGTAGGACTTATTGGAGTAACAACCGAAAACGCCGCGAAGGATGACCTTCTACGGGAGGATAAAAAGAGGTATGACTTTTCTTATGGTCTTGACGCGGTAAATGAAGTTTTGGAAACGTTAAAAGATAAGGTTGACGCGGTGGGTGTTTTAGCCCACTTAGGCAGTCCTTTAAAAGCCGGGAATAAAACCAAAACAACTTCTTTTGATATACTAACAAAAACCAATGGCGCTGTAGATTTTATTATTGACGGACACGATCATAAAACGACAAAAAAACCAATTATTAAAAACAACACCGCGCTTGTAAAAGCCGGTAAAAATTCACTCTACGTTGGAAAACTGGTTTATGATGTATCGGGCAGGAAAAAACTAAAATTTTCTAGCTACGAATTGGTTGAAATGACTTCTCATATTCCCAAACACGCTAAAATTTTAAAGCTGGAAGAGGAGTATATTAAATCAGCAGGCGACTATTTTAAAGTAGTATTCAAAAACAGCCCTATCTACTTTAATGGAAATAGATCAACAACCAGTACGCAAAAAACAAACCTTTCACAGTTTTTTACCGATGCCTACAGGTTTTGCGGCGATGGAGCTGATGTTGCTTTCATACACGCGAATAATATGAGAAATGACATACTTCCCGGCGACGTTACCGTAAGAGATCTAATGAACACCTGCCCGTTTATCTTTAACAAGCTGCGTATTAAAAAGGCAGCAGTTAAGGGTGATAGATTATTGGAGTTCATTAAGGCTTTGAGGATTTATCGTTTTGAAAGAAATCGATTAAAAGCAAGAAATGAAATGGTCCACAACTCCGGAATGACTATAAAAAGCCGTTTTGCTGATATGAAAAGCATTGATGATATTCGAAAAATCGATAAAAAAGAGATAGCTATTAATGGGGCTCCCCTGGATTTAAATAAAAGTTATAAAATAATAACAAACCATTATATCATTCATAATTGTGTTTACGCCTTTACTGACTTCAAATTTACCGGGAAAGAGTTGAGTAACTTAAAAAATAAGAAAACTCTTAACGATAAAACAGATTGGTATCCCGGATGGTACAACACCAGGGACTGTCTGGTTGATTACGCGCTTTCTATTTCAAAGAAAGAGTTTCTTTCTAAATATTCCGAAAGCAGGTTTTTACCTGCTGTTAAAAAATAACAATTTGTATGATGATAAAACAAGATGATTCGCATAGAAATTCAGGTGCGCTTGTATGGGAAAAGCCCCTCGATATAAATATTATCCGGAGCTCTCCCTTTTCCGTCCATGCTTCTTAGGGATTATAAGACGTTTATATTGTTATAAACATACCTAAAAAATATAATGTAAACGCAAGTATTAGCATGCCGCCAATGGACATCCAGAACAAGCACATATATTTTAATGAAGACTCCATGCCTTCTTCAATCTTTCCCAATTTTAATTGTTTGCTAAAACGCGAGCTTTTGTATAGAAATAGAAAAGGGAAAAAAGCTACGAAACAAAAAAATAAAGAAGTTCCAATATCACCCATATCGGGCGGATGATTATCTTTATGATATTTCATGAAATAAGCAACAATGCTGGAAATGCTAATAAAACCAATTCCCGCAAACCCTGAAAATGAAAATAGCTTTTGCCAGAAGCATATGGATTTCATAAAAATAATCATTTCCTCATTTATACCCTGTTTATCTGTTTCATTTTGATTGTTCATATTTTAAGAGACCACTCTCCGCAAGAATTGTCAAGATAAAAAAGGCCTGGAATGCGGTCGTTTCGGCTCCGCTCAACGACCGGGGTTTCCATCTCGTTAAGAGATGACATTATATAGAAGAAAGTGATATTATTAAATATAATATTGCTCTAATATGTTACTACGAAAACCCATTTTATGGAATGCGTGAGGGATATGGAGGGTTTAGTCCCGATTCTTATGGGGACCGGAGCGAAGCGGAGCCCGGAGAAGCCCGGCCCGGAGCGTAGGGGATAAAAGCACTAAAGAGGGGTTGGGTTTTTATAGAGATGGATTCTTCAGTGAAGAGGTGCGCGGAGGGACACGCCCAGCTATTTATCAGTATAAGCGGATTTTATTATGATAACCCTATACCAGTAAAAGAATATGTGAAAGCCGGATCGAAATACTCATGGATTTTTAAGTAGGGGGCTGCGCCCCTTTTAAAGCCCGGGCGTGACCTCAGGCGTGACCTCAGAGCTCTTTTAAAGAGCTCTGAGGTGCACTTGACATTTACTTTATTCTCATAATCCAGACTACAGACATATTTTTTGGGCGAGTTTCCGCTCCTTTTAAAGTCCCTCCCTCTACGCCGCTCGTTGATTTTGCATTGCTATCGGGCATATTACTTTGCCAGCCCCAGGAATTCACCGCGCCATGTACATCAAAAACTTTGTGACTCCCAAGATAGGCTAAAGAAAAATCATGATGATGTTCAGCGACCTGGTCATCCTCTTCCGTACCGGAAACACTGCTGCCGCGTAAGAAAAGTCTATCCCCGTTTAAATTGGGAAGTGTTTGCCCGTTAAGGGGACTGTCCGTGTCACTTATGACACTTCCATTACATTCCATAAAATTTTCCGGCAGTGAAGGGACACCGGTTAAATTTTTATCCCATGCGATTATTGCTCCAATGGGGACAATTTCTTTTAACGCGGCAACTTCAGCTTTTAACAGGTTGATCTCATCCGTTAAAGTGGTATCAATATTTCCGGATAACGCGGCTATTTCATTTCTCATAGAAATATTATCCTGCTTTAGTTCTGAAAATTTTTCATACATTTCTGAAAAACTGAATTTTGAGTCTTCGCCCGATTGATTTGAGTCATTGCTGCTAAGCCCGGCTTCACATCCGGAGATAGAAATAATTGCTGCAAATAGAGCAAAAATTAGATAGGTACGTACTTTATTCATAGTTCTCTCCTCGTAAAATATTATTAAAAATTTGTTCTTTGGAAAATTGGGGGCTTTAGTGCACCTGAAAATATAGTGGTTTTTTTGTCAATATAATCTTTTGCCGGATCAGTTTCACCCGGAACGGGCGGCAGGTTTAGAACGGAATACGCAAAACTTTCCATTGATTAAAGAATGGTCGCTGGAAACATCTAATTGGAATACTCGTACGTTAAAATTTTATACGAAACTCGGATTTGAGATTACGAAAAAACCAGGTAGATTTACCTGGTTCTCAAAGAAAAGATAACACTACTTTCTTATTAGATGTATAAATTTTAGAAAAGAGTTTTTATCTCTTCAAAGGCGGTTTCTTTGTTGGCTATCTTTGTTTTGCGGATTGCTTTTCTTAGTATATTATCCCACTGTTTTTCCGGCTGCATTTCTTTAAGGTCTTCTATTAATTCAAGGATGTTCAAGTCATCCATTGTGTTAAAAATAACTGAATCGTCATACATAAATAAACTAAATAATTTATCTATGTAATTTCCTACACTGAGTTCGTCACGAGCGCCGGCACGCTTTGCTGTATTATCACTTTTTTTGGCTGCACGGCGTAAATCCCTTTCATGTCTGTTTAAATCGGTCTGTTTCATATTTCTACCTTTTCTTATTTTGAGTTAGGACATACTTTTAGAAGAAGACTATGAAGGCTAGTAAAAATTTAAAAAAATTCAGGTTCTCCTTCTTAATTCTTCGAATTTTGTTATATTAATAAGACTGCTGACCTTGATTAGTGTATATTTTTGCAATAGTGTTTATATAAAATTAGACTGAGATCAGTTGCCGGTTGGCAGTTGGCAGTTGGCAGAGTTCCGGGAAGCAGTCTCTTTTATTCCCAATCCTCTTTTTAATCAGTTTCTGACCTATTTTTCCCGCCGGGGCGGGGTCAGGTGCTCTTAAGAAATTGATCTGAAATAGGGCCTGTTCCCGAAGATCTTACCCGGAGCTCTGCTCTGTCCACGGGGTTGAAACCCCGAGCTACATGACTCCACCCCTGGGGTGTTTTTGTCCCGGGTCAACTCCTGAAAATATCCATACCTGGTATACAATTCAAGCCCATTGCAATAAT
>JAAENB010000531.1 GCA_024224995.1 bacterium
GAGATTCATTGTGGACCAACTTCCATTCTCCAAGTTCATCAACTATGATTTCAATAAATTTATTGTGCAATGATTAGTCTTTATTATCAGTAAAGTATAAGATCAAAGGCAAAAAGATTGACAAAAATTTTTCACCACATAAGTACCTCAGCAAAAGTTTTGCACCATAATTTATATTCAGTGCCATGAATTTAAAAGAAAAGAGTTCATTCAAAATGGTACAAAATATATGATGAGGTACTTATTTCGAGCGTCGAAAATTTGGGGAAATCTTGGCAGCCTCCTCAGAAAATTCAACTTCGTATTGATCCGATGAAAAATTCGGGCTACCAGGGCAATCGCATGAAATTTTTAACTTATGTAAAAAAAATAAAATAGTTATAGGGGTTGAAGATTAATATACCCGCCGAACCAATCCTGATAACTTATTGATTGTTCAGAACAATCAAAAATCGTGCCAGCCCTTTATGCGATTGACCTGTCGGGTCACCTTTAAGAATTGACAACTTACTGCCTTTCATATAATA
>JAAENB010000532.1 GCA_024224995.1 bacterium
ATTGTGGGATAGACGCCAATCAACCAAATTTAATGGTGTGGCGTACATTATCCAGAAGGGTGCGGAGGTGCTTTTTGCCCCTGAAGGAAGAGCTGAAGTTAATGGGATAATTGATTACTATCTTAAGAATGCAGGAATTATCAGAGAAGGGATGGATTCACTGAATATTAGCTATTCGGGCGGAATTAATTCTCCCTATGTATGGTTAAAAACTCCCGGTGGACTCTCTTCATGGGATTTTTTTCACCGGCTTTTAAATGACTGCCAGGTTGTGGGAACTCCGGGTTCCGGTTTTGGACAGTGCGGTGAAGGGTATTTCCGATTATCGGCATTTGGGAACCAGGAAGATGTTAGAGAAGCTATTGAACGGCTTTCTAAATTGAAGATATAAAACTTTCTCATAGCGTGGGAGTTTAAATCCCCTCGCAGAGGCCGCACCCCACGCTATGAGAAAACTTACGCTGCTTTATGCTTTCTTTTGTACAAAATTATATACAGAATAAATAAAATTCCCATTAGGCCGTCGCCGCCTCCCAGGACTGCGGCAAAAGCCGGTGGCATATTGTAGTTTAAATAACAAATGACTCCGCTAATAGCTATCCAGATCTTTCCTGCCGCAAAGAACCATACCAGGTAGAGCATGTCCCGTGACGGTTCTTTTTTGAAAAATGAGAAGTATATCAAGGCAAATACTACTGCAATTCCTCCAATAAAATGGCTTTCCCACATATTGCCCATAGGATATCCGTATTTTTGTGCCTGGTAAGCTGAAAAAAACAGAAAATTTACTGCTCCCGTAAGATTCCAGATTCCAACAATTAGAAAAATATATCGCATAGTCTCCTCCTGACTTAATTATATTATTAAGGTAGAGTGATGATAGTTTTGTGTCAAGTAAAAAAAGTAAGAAAATTCTTACAATTCTTGTTTGCCTATTCAAATCGGTTTGACAAATTTAATGAGTTGTTATAGTATGCGATTATCTAAGTAAATATAGGCTGAGTAATGACATCGAAAAAGAAAAATGACAAACAGAAGTTTTTTGGAACCGTAAAAGTGAGCGATAAGGGGCAAATTGCCATACCTGTTGAGCTGCGAAAAGCTCTTAATATAGAAAAAGGGGATCAATTGCTGGTAGGTAAAAGAGGTGACGGCAAAGGAATTGTTTTGCTGAAAATGGATATAGTGGAAGAGCTTTTTAATTTGCAGGAAGATATTTTTTCATAGATATAAAGATAGAGGGACAAGTGACAGGGAACAAGGCGTTCCGGAACCTGGTTAAGAATTAATTCCTTTTTACTAATATCATCTGTCGCGAAATCCCAGTAATGGCCCGCGAAATGGTATATTTTCTCCGCGTTGAATGTTTTTACAAAAAAGACTATTGAAGTTAAAATTGTTATAATATATTGAGTTATTAATAGTCCTTTTCCAAAACGATGATATTTTTCTTCATGAATATAGAATATCAGCATATTGAGGTGAGTCGCTGAAAAGAGTATCATGCTTACCGTGAGCCAGCGGTGAAACGCGGCTGTTGGTGTATAGACAATCCCGGAGATAAAGTATGCGAAATTGAAAATGGCTGTGTATAAAAAGGCCAGTCCCACATGAAATGTTGCTTTTGATTTTTCCCGGATGGTTATAAGAAAGAGATAGGCAAGAAAGATATCGAAAAATGTGGATATTAATGATCCAACAGAATAGAGGTCGGCGTAAAAATTTTTGAATAAATCCATTATTTTCCCCGTTCGACGGGGTCCGCACTCTCAAGAAACTCTTTTTAAATAGGGCCTTCTTCTTCATAACGAGGGGCTGGAAGCCCCACGTTATGAGAAAAACCCATCATCCTGGTGAACTATTTTAGAAACAGGGCCTGTTCCCGGAAGATGTTATCCGGGGTTTTGCTCTGTTGCCCTCTGGGGTTAAAACCCCGGGCTAAAATGGACCCATTTTCTAAAGCTCTTGCACCCCCTCGCAGGAGTCGCATCCCTCCTCAGAGTCTCCATAGCCCTGGCCAGAAACCAGCCAGTAAAGGCGTTGCACTGCAACGTCTCTCAG
>JAAENB010000533.1 GCA_024224995.1 bacterium
AAAAAAAGTTTCTTGTTGGCAGCTCTCCGCGCAAGGGATGCGCAGGGTTTAGTCCGGAGGTCTTCCGCAGGACCGGAGCGAAGCGCAGCCCGGAGAAGCCCGGCCCGCAGGGTGCGCCCAAATTTAGTTTCTTCAGGGAATAAAAATAAGATTTGTAATAATAAATACAATATCACAATCTGGTTTATATTCTACCTATGAGGAATCAAAATTCACTGCGATTCCGGTCACTGAGCGGAGCCGAAGTGACCTATGAGGTATTAAATTTCTAATAAAAATATAGTGAACCAATGAACGAAACACCGAACAGCTCTAAAAAAACCGAACGTATATATATGGGAATAACCTTATTCCTGGTAACAGTAACAGCCTGGTTCAGCATAGGTTTTATTCACGCAGATGAACATTTTCAGATAATAGAACTGGTATCATATAAATTCGGGCAAATCGACAAAGCATACCTTCCCTGGGACTTCCATAGTCAAATCCGCTCATGGATGCAGCCGACAATCTATTACAACATAGCCAAAGCAACCCGTTTTTTGGGAATTACAGACCCATTCATAACGAGCTATTTCTTTAGACTGGTATCCGGGATCTTAGCCTGGATTTCCCTTGTAATGCTCTATTTTACAGCAAAAAAATGGCTAAAAACAGGAGAAGAACATTCCTACCTGTTAAAGGTCATGGCGTTAACATGGTATCTTCCTTTTTTATTTGTACGAACATCTTCGGAAAACCTGTGTGCCTCATTTTTTACCGCAGGATTATGCGCCATCCTCTATCACACAGCGCCGGATGAACGAGGCGAAAAGGAACCAACCGCGCCAGTCTCAATAGCTGGGGGGATATTGCTGGGCCTGTCATTCGAGTTCCGGTTCCAGGCCGGGTTTCTCATAGCCGGATTTCTGTTATGGCTGCTAATCATCTCAAGAGCAAGTATAAAAAAGCTGGCGCTTATATGTAGCGGAATCTTTATAGTATTGGGTCTGAGCCTTCTGGTAGATACCTGGGGATACGGGACACTCACCTTCCCGCCCTTCAATTATTTTAAGAGCAACCTCATAGACGGAGCAGCAAAAAGTTTTGGAACAGCTCCATTCTATGGCTACCTGTATTTATTGCTTGCAAACCCGGCAGCCCCGCTCATAGCAATACTAATGATAGCGCTGATAATAACATGGATACGCCATCCAAAACACGTAATAACCTGGGTAACGGTGCCATTTATTTTAGCCCACTCCCTGGTAGGGCATAAAGAAGCCCGGTTTATGTATCCCCTGGGAATACTGGCAACCCTTTTCCTGGTACTGGCATTTTCCCCGCACAGCGGCAGGCCCTTTTCATTTGTATCGTATATATGGGCCAGGAGAAAGTCCCCATTGATGAAATTTTTCTATATAATAAATTTCATATACCTGCTTTTTCTCATCTTTTACCCGGTCAAACTCGCAATGAATATGCAAAAATACCTGTACTATACATTTAATGACCGGTTGGAGTATTACACAGAAAACTATGGACCGTACCAGGTGATGTCATTTTACCGGCCCAAAGAATTTATTGCTCATAATTTGAAAGATATTACGGAATTTGAAAAGGTAATAGCAGACAATAAAAAGACCGTATATCTTTTATATATGGGACCACTCCTGCCGGATAAAGCAAAACTCTTTGAAAAGCGGGGAACACTGGAGTACGCAACAATCCCTCCCCGGATACGGGATTATTTATTTAATGAATGGCCATTTAAAGAAAAAATACGGGGGATAAAAGGAAAGAATTTCAACCGGTCCTGGGTATGGCTCTACCGGTTCCCACCGGCAGAGTGAGCGAACTCATCAAACCCGGCTTACTCAAACTTGAGCGCATCAATGGGTTTAAGACTTGAGGCTTTCCTGGAAGGATAATAGCCAAAAAATATACCAACAGCAGCAGCAAAGACCGCGGAAATAACAACAGAATATAATGAAAAAATAAAGGGCCATTTAACCATATATATTATTAAATAATAAACAAGCAAACCCAGCACAATACCAATAAGACCACCGGCAGAACTGAGAGTAACCGATTCAATAAGGAATTGGTTCATAATATCTCTCTTTTTAGCGCCAATAGCCATACGAATACCAATCTCCCGTGTTCTCTCAGTAACGGACACAAGCATAATATTCATAATACCGACACCGCCAACAAAAAGCGAAATTGAAGCAATACCGGCAAGAAGGATAGCAAGAGAACCTGATATTTCATTTGCCATTTTGAGTTTATCTTTACTGGTAAATATGGTAATATTATCCTTTTTTTTACTTGGAATGCCAAACTTTCTCCGGAGATATTTTCTAACAATATTAGCGGTATAATCGACCATATCTTCGGAATGAGTAGAAAGATAGACCTCGCTAAACTCCCGCTTTCCCCAGATCCTGGTACCAGCGGTAGTATAGGGAATAAGAACCACCTCATCAAAGTCTCTACCGGAAAAAGAGGCCCCAATTTTGGTAAGAACGCCAACGACTCTAAAGGGGACATCATTAATAATAATATCCTTGCCAAGAGCGGATTTTCCGGCAAATAACCTGATTTGCACGGTTGTGCCAATAACAGCATGCCTGGCATACTTGGCAACGTCTCTATCGGAAAAGATACTGCCTGTCTTAATTTTTCTTCCCTTTATATCAATATAGTCCTTTCCCACACCAAACAGCAGAGAATTCATATGTTTATTCTTATGTTTTAAAAGAACACCTCTCTTCAAAAAAGGAGAAATATATTTAACGGAATAATAGTTCTTTTTCAGGTTGATAACATCTATGGAGGACATTTTCTGTTTCCCGTTTGTTTGAATAGAAAGAGCATTTTCACCATAGGTAAAAACCTTTTTTCTTACCGTAATCCTGGCGCTGTTCCCAAGACCAATCATAATAATAACCGATGAAACCCCAATGATAATCCCTACACTGGTAAGTGCGGATCTTAATTTGTTCTTTCTAAGCGCTCTTAAAGCCGTCAATATTGTGTTTATGAGGTTCATTTTATATTATACCTATTCAATATAATATGTACTATATATGAAAAAGGATTAAATAGTCAATACAAAAACTAAAGAACGCCCCCTTACAACAACACACCTGTTTAGTTTTTATATCTAATCTCTTCTCAAGATTCGAAGATCTTTTCTTAGATCATTAAAAAGCCAGATCATAAGTTGAAGATTTAATCCAATTCTCACAACTATCACAAATTTATGGAGTATTTCAATAATCAACCTTTCCGTTGTACCATCTAAAAAAATATAGCGAGGAAAATATGTAATAGGGTAATATAAGAATGTTACAATATCAAAAACTATAATAATGATAATATCTCTTCTTTTCTCAACCCCCAATATAAGCAAAGGAAGAATCCATAATATCCATTGAGGAGTATTAAACTTAGCAAAAAACATAAAGGTAAGAATAGATAAAGCAGACCATTTTATTACCTTTTGAATAGTATCAATCTTAGCGACTAAGGCTAACGGGACCATTGAAAACTGGAGCATGAAAAAAAGAAGAAATACAAACTTATTCTCAATATTTATATGAATGGTTTTTAATACAAAATGAAGAAAATATATGAGGCTTTCGTGATTAAATGAACGCCCTGAATGAAATGTATAAGGGACCATTGCAGCCTCAGCCCCCCCCCAAAAAAGAGTTGTACAAATGCCAATTATACCGGTAAAACAAAATATTGCTATTAATTCTATCATTTGGCGGTTTATTTTTTTACTTTCCGAATAACAGTATGACAGGTAGATAGGAAATATTAGTATAAGATACCACTTGGTCAATACTCCCAAAGCGAGAATAAATACGGAAATTTTTAGATTCTTTTTATTAAATTGATATAAACTGAGTATACATAAGAATACCGGTACAATGTCAAATCCTATAGAGGTAAAATAGAGAGATGCCGGAAGAAGCATTAATAGTGACAGTTTCCAATTATCTTTATTGTTATTGTTAAGATGATTCAACAGCTTGTAGAGCAATAATATAGTTAATATAAGAAATATTTTCATTAGTGAAACAAAAAGAATGTAGTAATTTTCCTCTTCAGCAATATTCCCCTTAAAGACATAATTTTCGGAAAACGCAGAAAGAATTGCGTGTGGAACGGCAAAGAAATAAGTTGCCAATTGCGGGTATTCACAAAAGACTTCCTTGTAGGGTATTTTACGTAATGGAAGCCATGAGCCTCGTTCATTGTACACATTGATGACTGACCTTTTATTCAAAAAATGCATATTGGAGCCGAAATCGTCCAGATTGCTTAATTGGAAGAGAGAAAAGAGTGATAAGAGTATCAATAATAACAATAATAACTTTTTTGAATTCATTATTACACCTTAACTAATTAAGTAGTTACCAAAATTGTATATTTATTTGTATGACATAAATCCAGTCAACTATTAATTAAATTAGATTTCTGTTCGAAATTATGTTAAAAAAAGAGATGCCTGGAATATTTTAGTTGACATTTATTCAAATACAAATAGCAATATTTTTTTCGTAAAACAGTGAACAAATACCTGCTGTATAATAATTGAAGTCCGGACAGGTATTGATTATTTATCAATTTTTTAAAAGGAGATTTAAATGAGAAATATCCATAGTTGTATAACATTTCATACTCAATCAAGTAAAATTATTATTATTTTTTTGATTCTCTGCGCGTTTGTTTTGACTGCTTGCAACAAGTACGAGGTGAAAAAAATAAGTCCTGAAGAGTATTATAAACAGAATAATATAACAGGCGGGCTAAAGGCAGATCCAAAGCTTTGTTTTTTTATTACTCAGAATGAAGGAGATTTTTTCGCGAACATATCAAAGCACTCAAACAGTATGTTTGAGATTGGTACCGGGAGAGGAGATACCACTCTTCTCTGGGCTCAGCATTCACCGAAAGATGCAAAGATTTTTACGCTTACTCTTCCCAGGGGAAGTGAAGAAATAAAAGTCACCAAAACTGATAATAAGGACGCAAACAGAAGAGCCATAACAGAACTCACAACAGAAAACTTTGTGTATGAAAATACTCCCTATAGTCATAAAATTACCCAGTTATATGCCGACAGTAAGAATTTTGATGAAACCAAATACAAGGATAGTATCGATATGATGTTTATTGATGGTGCGCATACCTACTCATATGTAAAAAGTGATACACAAAAAGCTCTTGCTATGGTTAAAAAAGGCGGGTATATTATCTGGCATGATTATAAGCATAAGCTCCCTGATGTATTCAAATATCTTCATGAATTAAACAAGACTCTTGAAATCTATAATATAGAAGGAACAGCTCTGGTTATTTACAAGAAGAAATAAATTCGTGGTTTTTTTGAAGAGTCTGCCGGGGTCGGCAGACTCTTCGAGTATATTTTCAACTATATTATTTTTTTGAAAAAAACTTATTCAACAGTATCATCGGTACCCCCGCAAGAAGAACAACGACACTCACAAGAGCTCCTTTTCCCGTATAGCTGAGACTGCTTTGCAGCATAAAAACACAAATACACACAAAAAGTATTGGGGTAACCGGGAAGAACGGAACAGAGAATACCCGGGGTTTGTCCGGATCAATATTCCTTAATACAAATAGTGAAATACCGGTCATAAGGAAAAAGAACCAGAAGGCAGGAGCCGTATAATCAACCATAGTCTTGAGTCCGGTCTTTGTAACTGTTCCCAGAAACAGAAGCACAAAGCAGATTACTCCCTGGAATATAAGAGCTTTAAATGGAGTCCCTGACATTTTGTTCCAGGTACCCATGAATTTAAAAATTTTATAATCCTGTCCCAGGGCAAAATTACTCCTGGCTCCCGTAATTATTGTAGCGTTTGAAGTGCTGCAAGCGGCTAATACAAGAATAATACTTATAATCCATTGATATTCATCTCCTACCAGTTTCTGTGCCGGATCGGATGCCGCCATCTGCGTCAGGCCAAGAACTTTTACATAGGCAAAATTGATGAGAGTATATATTGCCGTCACAATACCGATTCCCAAGACCAGAGCCCGGGCAATATTTTTTTGCGGATTTTTTATTTCAGCAGAAACATAGGCAGCTTCGTTCCAGCCGCCATAGGTTAGAAGAACAAAAACCATGGCCAGTCCAAAGTTGGATACACTTTCAGTTGCCGCTCCGGCCGTTGCTGCTGCTTCAACGCCGGGTTTTGAGAACGCGATCCCTATGAGGGCAAGAAGGCCAAGGAGAATTCCCGATGTGAGGATTTTTTGAGCCCATTTTCCTTCTTTTATACCGAACAGATTTATTACCGTTAACAGTGTAATGGCGATTGAAGCGTAAATCGTTGAGCTGTACTCTCCCAATGGAAAATATTTTGTAAACTCATCCCCAATTACAAAACCCATCATAACAATCGCTCCCGGTTGAATAACCATCATCCTGGCCCAGGCAAAAAGGAACGATATTTCATTACCATACGCACGGTGTAAATAATGATAATCCCCCCCGGCATGAGGATATGTTGTGGCCAGTTCTGCGTAACATAAAGCACCGATGAGGGATATAAATCCACCCGCAACCCAGAAAAGTATCATTGTAGATCCGGAAGCTGCTTGTCCGGCTACCAGTTTGGGAAATACAAAGATCCCGGCGCCAATAACGATGCCAATAATGATGGCAGTAACATCCAGCAGGCCCAGAGATTGCTTTGGTTGAATATCTTTATTTGGCTCTTCCATAAAAACTAAAATTCCTTTCATATTTATTTTGAATAGGTGTAAAAAACAATGCATCACTATTAAAAGTACAAGTACAATTTATTGGTTCAACAAAAATTTTTCGTACCTGCTCATACAATATCGCACACAGGGTATTTACCCACGATTTTTGAGGCAATTACAAAATCCGAGATGAAATTTAATTTATCTTGACTTAAAAGTAATATATCGACCATGTAGTTACTCGGCCGGAACTCCGGAATACCGCGAAAAAAAATATAACCGGGTACTATGCTCTCAAGAATAAAAACAAAAATATACGCGATATTAACAGAGATACGGCATAACAGGCCATTACTTATAATAATTCTGTTTACCCTGGTTATTCATACCATTGGTGTTGGCTGGGGATTACCCAACAAAGATTCCTGGGCCATTGATTCCGTAGCTCCCCTGGGGGTAATCAAGGGGCTTAGCCAGGGATTTTCCTTTGGCTATGTATATCATTATCCAATAGTACACCTGGTATTGCTGGCAATACTCTATCTTCCGGTACTATTAGTGGGTGCGGCAGACGCGGCAATAAGCAATTCATGGCAGGACGTTATGAACATACTCAGTATGGCAAACAAAGGAAGCACTATTGAGACCTTCCAACTGCTCGACAGCCTCATTAACATAGATCTATACGCAACAATCCTCATTCTAATAGCCAGGGTGGTCTCTATCCTCATGAGCCTGGGAGTGGTATACCTGGTATACCGTATTGCCCGGGAGTTATTTAACGAAAAAACAGGGCTTGCTGCCGCTTTCCTTATATCATTTAACCCGGTTTTTAATTATTATTCCCACTTTGCCAATCTTGATGTACCATACCTGTTCTGGTCTCTAATTGTATTATACTATCTAATCAAAATAGTAAAATATAATACCCGGAAAGATTATATATACTGTGCCGTGTTTACAACCATTTCTTTTGGAACCAAGGACCAGGCATACGCGCTCTTTATCATTCCCTTCATTGTATACCTGTTCATAACCCCGCTCTTTAAGAGAGAAGGCACTGAAAACAAAAAAAAGTCTATTCTGAGTACAATTTTTAGAAAGGACATTTTTGTTTTTGCAGGAGTACTTCTTGCCTGTACAGTTCTGGTGGAAAATCTTATCTTGAATTACAGCGGCTTTATGGGCAAGCTCCATCAGATGCTTGGCCCGGGCAGTAAAGACTATGCCTCATATACTTCGAATACCATAGGCACAATCAGGCTTTCCCATGATATGTTTACTATATTTACCGAAACCCTGACAATTCCGCTTACGATTTTGGCGTTTATGGGAATCTTCCTGCTTTTCTACACAAGCAGGAAAGAAAAATACGTACTCAATTACCGGCTAATTTTTCTTTACAGTACTCTATCATTCTCCATTTTTTTTAATGCCGTTGTTTTACGTTCCGACGACCGTTTCTTACTGCCTCAAACACTTTTTATGACTGTTTATGCCGGGTATGTAATTGCGTTTTTATATGAAAAACTGAAAGGGAAACTCAAGTATATTTTTACCGGAATACTTGTCATTTTCAGTATCTATCTATTTTATTTTACCATCAGTGTAAATGCTAATTTTCTTATTGATACCAGGTATACGGCAAGAGACTGGATGGATGAACATATCGCGCCGGGTTCTTCTATTGAACATTATTCATGGTATGCCTATCTTCCGATATTTGGAAACAGTTTTAAGCCCAACCGGGTAAAAAAGGATTTCTTTGCTCTGGACAAGCGAAATCCCGATTATATTATCCTTACTTCCCGATATTATACCCGTTTTATAAAACAGCCCCAGTCCCCTCCCCCTCTTCCGGGAAAAAAAATATCAACCAGGTCACAGGATTTTCTTGATTCCGACGCGGCCCGGTATATAAACGGCCTGTTGAACAATAAGTTCTCTTACAGGCTTGAAAAAACATTTCAACACCGGATTCCTTTTTTTAAGGATCTCGGCATTGCCCCGGATCATATATTGATCTACAAACGGGTTCGTAAGCCGCAATAAAACAGGAGCAGCCATGAAGATTGATTATAAACAATATAAAGAATACAAAGAGATCCCAAACCGGGAAGGGCATAACTGCATTGGGTGCAGCCCTCAAAACGACGCGGGACTGCAAATGAGATTTTTTACCGGGGAAGATATGGTCTTTTCACCGGTAGTAGTGCCGCCGCATTTATGCGGATGGGAGAACCTGCTGCACGGCGGGGTAATTTCCATAATCCTGGATGAGGTAATGAGCTGGGGAGCAATCTATCTCCTGCAAAGAATAATCTTTACCAAAACCATGACCGTAGACTTTCTCAAGCCCCTTCATGTGGAAACGGAGCTCCGTGCCGAAGGAAGAGTTCTTGAAGAAGTAAACGAACGGGAAGCCGTAATGGAAGGAAGGATCTACAACAGCGCGGGAGAACTCTGCGCCCAATCAACGGGAAAGTTCGCGCTCTTTACATTAGATGCAATGAGAAAAATGGGCATCCTCAACGAAAAAGTCATACAAAATTTCGAAACGGTATTTAAGAACAGGGAGCGACTATAAAGGTTATTGAGCAGAATTCCAGCGGCAGCAGCCAGGAAACTGAACAGAGCGGTCATGATGGATATGGCAGCGGAAAAAAATGTTATATTTATTAATAAGGATTCTATCATGCTTACAAAATAAGGTTTGGAGTTCGAGGTTCCAGGTTTTTTACCCCGCCAGTTCCTTTTTCAACACCTTAATCTGCTCCAGGATCTCGGCTTTGGCAGTGCTTCCTTTCGACTTCTTCCGTTCCGTGGAGCTTTCGGGATTCAGGACTTCCGTTATATCGGGTTCAAAGACAGTGGAGAATCCTTGAAGGGTTTCAAGAGAAAGATTAAAAAAGTCTTCGTTTTTT
>JAAENB010000534.1 GCA_024224995.1 bacterium
CCCAACCCCCAAAGGGGGCGTAAGAGGGGAAAGTTCAGAGTGACTTGTTCCCTGTCCCTCTTTCCTGTCTCCTCTACTGCTTTTTCTTAACCGGTCCCTGACCCCTGACCCCTTCTCTCAACCGATCACCGATCACCGATCACCCGGCCCTAAGGGCCTCCGATCACCTTTCCCTAAACAGTGCGTTTCCTCCGAATATCCTTTATTATGGAGTTTTATATACAAAATATTCTGTTGTGTCCTGGTTTTTGGTCCGTAAATTGAAAAATGTTACTAAAAATGATTCAAAATTTGATTTTTTATTTGAAATGCGCGCGAATTTGTGTTATTCTTAAGAATAAGTTTTAGTATAACAGGGAGTTGCGTTTCGTTTCCGTGAAGTTAGACGGGCTCAATTCCATTTCCTCCGCCTGGGGCGGAGGATGTGGTGTTGGGCTGGTTTGGTGACGGAGTGGGGTGTGCTTGCTGGATAAAAAAATATGATTTGAAAACCACGGAGGTATTTACATGAAAAGGATTACGTTGTTTATGTTGACAGCGGTCTTTGTTTTTTCTATTGTTGGGTCGGTATTTGCTGCGGCGACTGCTTCGCGTACAAGAGATTTCGTGACGACGGATGGAACGAATACTCTTGATGATAACTTAAACGATGCTCTGGATAGCTTGGCGGCCGATGTTCAATCTCAGTTAGATGGCAAATGGAATAACCAGGAAGATCTGGCAACCGGTTTTGGTAATGCTACTCATTATAGTTCCCAGGCCGCAACTCTTTTTGGATACCAGGGATATGATCTTTTTGCCGTAATGGCTGGCTTTATGCTGGGTGCTCAGCTTCCTTCATTCAGTCCCAGTGAGTTAACGGAAGTTCCGAAAAAGATTGAAGAAAATGGTGATGTTTATGCTGGTATGGCGGCAGGTCTTGCTATTCAGGTGGGGATTAATTGCAGCTTTCTTATTGAGGATCTTTACATAAGCGCTAAGTTCGGGTATTTGCCCATGAAGTTAAGCGAGGTTGATGCCACGATTGTTACCTTTGGAGCAATGGCAAATTACCAGCTTATAAAAGAGCAGGGTATTCTTTTTGATCTTCTTAAGTGGCGCGGGATTTCTGTTGGGGCTGGATTAATGTATTCTTCAAATTCAACAACTCTGACGGTTGATGGTTTGGGAAGTTTGAGTGTTCCGATATCTGGCACTGGTGATACTGGTGGTGGAAATATGACTCTCAGTCCCTCAATTTCATTGGAGTTATCATCTTCCACATTCGCAGTTCCTATTGAAGTATCCACTTCGGTTCGACTATTATGGATATTAAATATTCATCTTGGCGCGGGTATTGACCTGGTTTTTGGTTCAACCGATATTACACTTAGCCAGGCTAGTGATGTTAGTCTTGATTCATCATATGGTACAAACTCCATCACTCAAGATGGTCAACTTACAGTAAAAGCAGGAACCGAAGGTACAGCTCCTGAATGGGCTCGTGCTCGTTTAATGACCGGTGTTGGTCTTGGCTTTGGTCCTGTTGTTATAGACGTACCGGTTACCTGGTACTTGTCTTCCGGTATCAACGTTGGTATTTCTGCCGGTATAATCTGGTAGATTTTAGAAAGTAAATTATTTTTAATAAAGAAAAGGCGGACTCTTCGGGGTCCGTCTTTTTTTTTGCCCTCACCCCAGCCCCTCGCAGGGGTCGCACCCCCCTCTCCCTGCGAACGCCGGTAGAGGGGCGGCTCACTCCCGATTCCATCGGGACGGTGTGAAGACTCCGCAAGAGGGGATGAATCCGTCAATGTCTCCCGGAACCTGCCCCTTGAAAGCGACGTTGCGTAACGTCGCTTTCAGAAAGAATCTCCGGCTGGTTTTTTTGGGATGCTTTGGCAGGGTTGTTTCTGCGAGATCTCATAACGAGGGGCTGGAAGCCCCAGGTTATGAGAAATACCTATCCGGTGAACTAATATATAAAAAGAGCCTGTTTTTTAGTGGAAGATGTTTTGCGGGGTTTTGCTCTGCTGCCCTATTGGGGTTAAAACCCCGGGTCTTCGGCTCCGCTCAGACACCGGAGGGTAATCGAAGCGGGATCGGTGGTATTATAGAGTTGAACCCGGTGGGAAACCGGGACAGATTTGTCCCGGGGGAATTTTTTTTTATTTCTTTACGAAAATGGGTCTAAAAAATAGCGTGGTTATATTATCAATCATGGCTGCCTGTTATCATAAAATATGATATATCCAATCGAAAATGTTTACTAAAATTTGAGTCCAGGCCGGATTTCTTTGTGATATCCGGGTTTCTTTCTTAAAGGAAACGATCTCAGGTGAGTTCGTCTTTCTGAAAAATCATTTAATTTAAAATTAAAATCAAGCGGAGGATTTTATGAAGAGAAAATTTAACTTTAGTGTTATGAGTTTGTTTTTAGCTGTAGTTTTTTTGTTTGCCGGGTGTGAGGAGGGGCTTAATTCGAATGACTCGTCCGGCGGCTCTGACGGAGAATTCAGTTTTTCCGATATGTATGAGAAGATAAAGCTGATGGATTCTCGGGTGACGACCCTGGAAGGTGTTAACCAGTCCCAGGCTACTACTATTGGCAGCCAGGAAGCGGTTATCGCAAGTCTGGAGGCTGTGATCGCGGAGCAGGCGAGCAGGATTGAAAGTTTGGAAAGCGCGGATATTGCTTTGCAGAGTGATGTTAGCGGGTTTACTACCTTGCTTGAGGGAGTATCCAGGTTAACCGATCCCAATACCGGGCAGCCTACTATTCGGTTTAGCGGTGTGAATGTGCAGATTGTTAGCGGTTCGGGGTATACTATTGGGGTTGTTGATCCGTGGCAAAGTGGAACAGTCAACGGGCTTGGGAACCTGATTGTTGGGTATAATGAATTAGGGATGTTCTCGGGAGATAATAGATCCGGTTCTCATAATATTATCATTGGTATTATGAATAATTATTCTTCTTATGGCGGCATTGTTGCCGGTACACAGAATACTATTAGCGGGCAATATGCCTCCATAACCGGTGGATCTGTTAATATTGCCAGTGGTGAATTTTCCAGTGTGAGTGGTGGATATATTAATAAAGGTATTGGCAGTCATGGGAGTGTTAGCGGTGGAACAGGCAATAGAGCCGAAGGAAAGTATGCCAGTGTAAGCGGTGGAAGCTCCAATCGTGCTACTGGTTGGGGCTCCAGTGTGAGCGGTAGTGGAGGTAATAACGCAAGCGGCAACTGCCAGCATCTCCCATAATCTTATAGAACCAACCTGCCGGAACAACCCTCCGGCAGGCTCCCGGAAACTTCGGTCCCGGCTGGCCGGGAAAAATAGGTAAGAAACTGTTTATATAAATGGATCGGTTTCAGCATGGGGCTGCCCGGGGTTGAAACCCCGGGCTACATGACTACACCCCTCCGGGGTGTTTCTGGTATGGGACCGAATCGCCCGCAGGGCATTGGTTGATGCTGACCCAGGACAGAATCGCCCCTATAAGCGGGGCGACGTATTGTAGCTCGGGGTTTCAACCCCGTGGACAGAGCAGAGCCCCGGTTAAAATCTTCGGGAACA
>JAAENB010000535.1 GCA_024224995.1 bacterium
CCCGGCTCCTGCGAGGACCCCGGCTCCTGCGAGGAGAAGAAAAAAACGACCCGGGACTGGCGCCCATTTTCCGGGTACACGATTCACCCCTGCCCGAAAGCCTGGACCGGCTCCACGGGACAATCGACCGGCTCATTAAAATCCATGAGCTCAATGAAGCAGAGTGGAAATGGCGGCGATTTCAAAAACCAAAAGAAAGCCTGGCCGAATATCTAATCCGGCTCCGTGAAAACGCGGGAAAAAATAAAGCGGCCCTGCGAATCATCGCAACCATAGAACGGCAGATCTTGCTTACGAACCGGCGGTCCCAGTTCTCAGGCGAAGAAGGGCCTCACTATGCACTGGGAGTGGAACTCTACAGCAGGTTTTCATCACCCATGCGGGAGGCAGCAGGGATCTTCACTCACAAGGAGGCTCTTGAAAAGCTGCATATCACCCCCAGTCCTCTCACTCCCGAGCAGGACGAGGCGCTTCGCGAAAGTGTAATAAACACAGCAAACCGGTCAAAGGAACAACAGCGCAGACTCTCCAAAGAAATAACCAAACTGGCAATAGACCAGCTCCTGCGTAAAGATCTAACCCTGCCTCCGGAGAAGCGTCCGGAGTACAGCGGAACCATACTCGGCATGAAGGGCTCATGTTTGTATGTTCACCTGGATGAACTGCCTGTGGAACTCAAGGTATACCGGCAAAACCTGGAAGAGCACCTGGGCTGTAAACTGGAAACGGGCAAAAAAGAGACAGAGCTCTCCTCGCCAACCAATCCCCAAATACGGTTCCGCATGGGAGATGCAATTACCATAAAGACTGTTTCATACGATGAAAAAAGACGAAAGTGGCTGCTGCTGCCCGTGGGGGAAAGAAGATAGTTTGAAGTTTGATACTTCGGCTCCGCTCAGCACAGGGGTTCGAGATTTTGATTCCTGAAATAATCAACTTTTAATAAAAAAAAGGTTGACGCACACAGTATTTTTCACTATATTATTTAAATAATAGCAATTTACGAAGATTAAACACGAAAACAGGCATAATTAAAGAGAAAAAACAATGATTATCGACTTTACTGTAAAAAACTTCAGATCAATTAGAGAAGAACAGACTTTCAGTATGCTTGCAACCAAACCAAAAGATGAGCATAGCGAAAACATTTTTCAACTGGAAAATGAAAAAAGCATTTCTTTATTAAAAACAGCAATTATCTATGGCGCCAATGCTTCAGGGAAAAGCAACCTCATTCAAGCGCTGCAGGCTTTTATGAAATTAATCATCAACTCAACAGATTTAAAACTAATGGAAGACATTCCAGGTTATGAACCATATAGACTTGACAAAAGCTGTTTAAACAAACCCACAAAATTTGAAATTGAGTTTATTTCCAATGACAGGAACAGGTATAAATATACGGTAATCTTTAATAAAAAAGTTATTCTTTTTGAAGAACTGGTCTTTTACCCCAAAAAGCAGGAAGCCCGCATTTTTTTACGGGAAGAAGGAAAAGAAATGCAATTCGGCTCCCATCTAAAAGGGAAAAAACAGAGTATTGCCAGCGAGCTTATAGAGAACAATCTTTTTCTTTCAAAAGCGGCAAACAGCAACCACGAACAGCTAAAAGAAATTTATTTATATTTTTTAGAAAATACAATCTTTCATTTAAAACAGGGAGGAAGGCCGCATAGTTATACAACCACTCAACTGACTAGAGAAGACAATGCGAATTTTAAAAAGAAATTAATAAATCTGCTAATGGCTGCCGACACAGGAATTCACTCCATTGACATGGTTGAAATAGATTTAGATGAAACCATTACCGAGGATACACCGGAATTCATCAGGAAGCAGATTCTGGAATTATTTACCCAAAAACCCATAACCTATCATAAACTTTATGAAAACGGAAAAGAAGCAGGAGTAACCCATTTCGATCTAAACGAGGAATCGAATGGAACTATCAAAATGTACGAACTTGCCGGAAAAATAATTACGGTAATTGAAAATGGGTATACCGCTGTAATCGATGAATTAGACAGCAGTCTTCACCCGCTCCTTTCGGAATACATTATCAAACTGTTTAATGATCCCGAAAGCAATCCAAAGAATGCTCAATTAATTGTTGCAACCCATGACACAAGTCTTCTTAACCCGCAATTATTACGGAGAGACCAGGTATGGTTTACTAAAAAAAATAACTATGGAGCAACCCAGGTATACTCTCTTGATGAGTTCGACAAAAATGAAGTGAGGAAAAATACCCCATTTGACAAATGGTATCTCAACGGAAGATTCGACGCGATTCCTTTAATAAATAAAAGCTTGTTTAAACCAAATAAGAACTGAACGAAATATTACGATTATGCCTAAAAACAGGAACAGGAAATCGGGCTTGAAAAGAGTCAAAAAGCGGCTTTTTATCGTATGTGAGGGAGAGAAAACAGAGCCGCTTTTTTTCAATGAGTTTATTAAAGATTGCGATTTTCGAGGCAGCCCCGTTGAAATTCGTGTTGTGAATACAGAGAAAAACTCCCCAAAAGAACTTATTGGAATAGCTAAAAAACTACGAGAGGTTGAATCCGATGAAATATGGTCTGTACTGGATTTTGCTGCACTTCGAGTATACGACTCGCCCTTTTGGCAAATCAGAAGAGATAATAAAATACTTAAAAAAAAAAATATATCGCTTATACAAAGCAGCAAAAGGACACCTACCAATTAATTAAAAATCACACTAAAAAGGCCATTTCGAATGCAAAAAAGATCAGGAAATATCAATCAGAAACAAACCCCGAGTTTGATAAAAAATATAAGCTAAATCCATATACAGATGTTGATATGCTTATGACATCTATCTTAAAAATCAAAGATGACTATAAATAGTCCGGCAGAACCTTTCTTAACCGATCACCGATAACCCCGCCCCTGGGCGACCGATCACCTTTTTTCTCCCCACTTCACACAAACTTCATACTCTTTTCACCCCCCATCCTGATATTAACTATATAGCAACAAAAGAGTACCACTGTGCCGGGCTGCATTAACCACTCTTCCCCTGGGTAGTCCGGCATTTGTGGTGCTCCATTTTTTAATTAAAAATAATATAAGCAATGTATAAAATAAATTCAATAGAGAATGCACTAACGCGATACCGGGCCGGAGATGCCCTTCTCTGGCTGTTATTCCTGGTATTGTTCGCGCCCACAATACAATGGTTCCTGAAATCCTTTTCTTATTCGGCAAACAGGCTCAGCCACGGAACCTTCGCCGTAATCCTGGGCATACTTATTTATAAAATATGGAAATACCGAACCCGGCAAAAAGAATTGCCCGAAAGAACAGCAGCCGCTCAAACAGGCGGAACCCGGCTTCCCTTAGCGGGGTTTATCTTCTCAGTAAGCGCGTACCTGGTAGTGGAATACGTGCTGCACATCAATATGTTCTCAGCAGTATTTTTCGGGAGCGCCCTGTACTGCCTCCTGGGCTTTTACCTGCCGGAGCAGACCTGGAAAAAGGGGCTCATTCCTACGATCCTGCTCATCCAGACGCTTCCTTTTGGTAATTATCTCGATACGTACCTGGGATTTCCCCTGCGGATATTTTCAGCAGGCATGGTAGAGCAGGTTCTGGGAGCTATGAACATACCCAGCGTATCACAGGAAACGATCATTATAATAGAAAACAGCGCCTCCCAGGTAGACCTGTCGTGCAGCGGATTAAAGGGGATATGGTCGGGGCTCATATTTTTCTTTGCCGTAACCTGGCTGGAACGGAAACCCGTTACCCTGGGCTGGACCATACGCCTTGCCCTGTTCCTGTTTACGCTAACGGCTTTCAACACCTTGAGAATATTAATCCTGGTAATTGTTGATACCGTTATCCGTGCGCCCGAAGCAGCCGCGCGAATCCATGTGCCCCTGGGAATAATCGGGTTTATTTTTTCCTGCGTATTCGCCTGGCTTATGCTCCGCCAGGGAGGCGGTAAAACAGGCTCACCCGTACTCATACGCCCCCGTCCCATTCCCGGCTCCCTGGTTTTAATATTGGCAGCCTTTTTGCTAACGGGGATTTTCCTTCATCAAAGACCGGAGCCCCTGCCCTTCACCACTGCCGGGGTACGCCTTGACTTACCGGCACAGTTCCAGGCGAAGGAAATTCCCCTCACCCCTATGGAATCATCTTTGCTCACGAAAGAGCAAGGAGACGCGGCTTTCAAATTCAAATTCACCTGGGAAAAGAAGCTCACGGGAACACTCCTGGTGGCAGTGAACCGGAACTGGCGCAGCCATCACGATCCACAGGTATGCCTTACCTCAGGAGGGCTAAAAATAGAACGGTCCGCCACCATGCTCATAAACAACACTTTTCCGGTCAAGGCCCTGGACTTTAGAGATCAGAAACTTTCAGCAGTCTACTGGTTCCAATCCCCTTCTTTTATAACCGAAGACTTTTCCGCGCGCGTATGGGCGCAGCTCACAAAAAAAGAAGAACACTGGGCACTGGTCTCAATCCTGTTCGACCGGCCAATACAGGGAGAAACGAACACCAATATAAAAAAATTATACCACCAGCTCCGCCGGGAGGTACACACCATGCAGACAAACAATATCAGGAAGAGCTGCCGGTTCATTCCCGCTGGAAAACGTAATCAGTTTTTGATGAATAACCAAGGAGAAACAAATTATGCAAACATTTAAAATGATCATGAAAGCAGTCTTTAACAAGAAGGTCTTTTCATACGGCGTGTTCTGGTCGTGGAATACCATCTTTACCATATTTGCCGGTTTCCTGGCAATTCCATACCTGGTCATACCAATAATCGGAGAAAGCTTCGAGGGAACTGTTCCCTGGGAAATTAGTTTTTTTACCCTGGCAGCAATTGCAATCCCCATTGCCTGCAGCATCCTGGGATTTACCCGGTTCAGAGCGGAACCCCTGAAACTAATGCGCCTTTTTTACGGCGTAGAGATCCCCTTAAGCTGCCTGGTACTGCTGCGACTCTTTGTTTTCAGGGAGCTGAATCCCGGAACTACCCACCTGCTCATACTGCTGATCCTGGGATTCGGGTTTTACCTGGTTGAGCTCTTCAGGAAAACCGGGGAAGCTGAAAACTATAAGAACAGGAACGCCGGGAAAAACACGCTCTTTCTCACCGGGCACACCCTGCTCCTGGTTATTGGAATATTCGCGGCAGTGATATTATTTTTCTATACCATCCCCCTTGCTGTTATGCTGGTCCGGGAAGTGATAAAAATAGAATGGATAGAAGAGATCCGGAGACTCTTGTCACGAGGCTCTTTCCTGTTTTATGCCCTTTTTAGTGCCCTGGCAGGTATGTCATTCTTCGCCTATACAGCCACGATCTTTATTGGACTTCCCATAGCCCTGGTAACGCTCTATATAAAAAGTTTTGCCCGGAACTATAACGCGTTTAAAAACCGCTACAGCTTTAACAAAGCCTGCGGACTGGTAGTTGGGATAATTACCTTCAATATTTTACTCTACGCGGTTATTAATATACAGCCTCAGCAGGAAACATTCGCCAAACTGGAAGACCGGGTCTATACCAGGGAGCAGAAAAAAGAATTGCTGGAACAGGAAGAAAGCATCCGGGAAGGGCTGGTTAACGCCTATCTTTCCCCCTATCGATACATCAGCTCCGAGAAGAAAAATAATCATATAGCAGAGCTCTATAGAGAGGCGTTTGGCGCGTCGGGAAATTCAATCTGGGTTATCCAGGGACTTTTTAACAGCGTTACCCGGCCCTTTTTGTACACCGGGGACAGCATGGCGAACGACCAGGATAAAGCGGAAGAACTCTATGAGTATTTTTTCGATGAGCCCATTCAAAAAGGAGAACGGGAAGCCATTAAACACGCCATGGAATCGACCTGGGACCGGGATAGTATTGAAGCGGGTCTGTTAAACGTCAATGAAGAGAAAGTTCTCATAACAAAACAGTCACTAACTATACAGGAACAGGGCGCCTGGGCCGATATTGAACTATATGAAGTCTATGAGAACAAGACCGACAGACGCCAGGAGATTTTATATTACTTCACCATGCCGCATAACTCTGTAATAACGGGATTATGGCTCTCGGATGACGAAAACGATCCTAAAAAATATCCTTACGTGGTCTCTCCCCGTGGAGCGGCGCAGCAGGTGTACCGGAACCAGGTCCGCAGACGGGTAGATCCGTCCCTGCTGGAACAGGTAGGTCCCCGGCAGTACCGGCTCCGGGCATTTCCCATTCCCGTAAAACGAAGAGCTCAAGACAAGAAAGACCGGTTCATGCACCTCCGGCTCTCCTTTCGATGTTTGCCGGGTCCGGGCGGCAAATGGCGCATGCCGCGGCTTCTTGAAAAACGAAACGCGTACTGGTCTTCGTCCACGGACTTTCGCGTAAACGGAAATGAAGAAGAGAAGGACTCGGACAGTCCCTGGATGCCGTACACCATCAACAGCACCCAAAAAAAAGCTCCCGCAATGGGGCAGGAAACCATAAGCAGGCTTAACGATTCAATGGTAATCAGGTCGCGCCCGTATACGCATGCTCATAACACAGCGAATACGGGAAAGTACGCGGTATTAATTGATCCGTCATACAGTATGAACCGGGTGACGGCAGATGTCCATGAAACAATAGACTGGATGAAGAAAAAAAGAATTAATGCTGATATTTACTGGTATGATAATTATCATATTAAGAGCGCGTCCATACAGGAGTTTAACAAAAAGAACCTGGCATTCTTTGGAACAAGCGACTGCGTAGATCTCCTGAAAAAATTCAAGACCAGGGACAACCTGGTATCGGCAAACTATGAGGCCCTCATAGTACTTACCGATGATGGGAATTACGAACTGTCAAAGGACCAAAAGCAGCCGCTTTCAATGAAGGAGCCGGTTTACCTGCTGCACCTTGATTACAAAATGCCCCGGGCTTATTCCGACGCGCTCCTGGATACCATTCGGAAAACCGGGGGAGGAATTGCCGCCGGAATAGAGGAGCTCTTTACGATCATATCGGTAAAAAATAATCCCGGGCACGGGGACAAACGCAGGGTGCTGGCCATTGCCGGAAATAGACTGTGGGAACAGCTTGCGGATACGGGAAGCGTAAAACCGGGAGAAGGAAACGGGATTAGCGCAATTGCGGCGTCCTATTATATTAACAATGCTCCCGGCAAAGCGGTTCAGGGAAAGAAAGAACTTTCGCTTGAGGAGCTGGACCGGGTTCATACTCTCGCGAAACAGTTCTCAATTGTAACAACATACTCTTCAATGATAGTGCTGGTAAATGACCGGCAGCGGGAAGAGCTGAAAAAAGCAGAACAGGCGAAAGACCGTTTTAACCGTGAAATTGAAAACGGGAAAGAGGTCATCAGCAAACCGGGTAACCCCTTTGCCGTGAGCGGGACTCCGGAGCCTGAGGAATGGATACTCATGAGTATTGTTTTGATTTTGCTGGGGTACGCTGCTCTTAAAAAAGTTCGAGGTTCGAGGTTCGAGGTTTGAAGTTTTTTGTCCCAGGGTTAATTGCACGGAGTCGGTCGTGTCTTAATATACCGAAAAACATAATTCGGAATGTAAACTATGCCCGGAGTGATGCCTCCGCGGGTTGTGAGGCTGTTTGAGCGGAGCGAGTTCCGAACGTTCTGCGGAGGCATCACTCCGGGCATGGTTTACATTCCGGGTTGATATACCTTATATTAAGACGCAACCCAGGGCCACCGATTACCTTACCACTAAGCAGCTTTCCTCTTCCGAAGCTTATTCATTCCCGCGTTTTTCACCTCGCTAATGAACTCGGAAGAAGAAATATATTTATCAATAAAGGTAACCACAAAGGATTCACGAAAGCGCGGCAGCGCTATGGTGAGAGGCCACATGTGTTTTATAATAACATCTTTTTCAATGGCGTTTAATTCAAAGTGTTTTTCCGCGTTGTTCAATGCCACGCGGGAGTGCTTAAACCCGTGCAGGCCGCCTTCGTAGGGTCTGCCCTCGTCCTTGCGCCAGTCGTATAGAAAAAAATCATGGAGCAGCGCGCCCCTGGCAGCGGACCGGTAATCGAGTCCAAGATACTTGCACAGGCGGTATGCCACATAGGAAACTTTTTTAACATGGTCGTATATGGATGAATTATGGTGATAATAATTTTTTAATAATAAAAACTCTTCGTTGTTAAGTATATCAGCAGCGATATCGTTATACTCCTGTTCCATAGTCTCAACCAGGGAAGCGATCCTGGTATTTAAATTCTCCTTGAGATTAGTGGATATTATGGTTTCAACCCGGTTCCGCAGAATGCCAAAGGCATATTGCTGCCGTTTAATATGCTTAAGCAGCAAAGAAAACTCCCGCTCAGTAAGGGTATGAAAAACCTCAGAAAGATGACGCAGCCGCCCGGCAAAGCGTTTCATTGAAATAGTGGAAGCAGCGGCATCAACAGCCATTGTGCCCAGGAGCACGTACGTGCCTCCCATAAGCAGTTCATGGGGAACAGTCCCCAGCGCTTCTGTCGTAAGCGGGTGTATGGCCCGGATAAAAACAAAGGAAAGACAACCCCACAACAGGGAGTATTTTAAACAAACCCGGCCATGGATATTAAACCGCTCATCATCATAATCCCAGAGCTTAATCCCGTAAAATTTTTCAGTTAAAAACCCCACAGTATATTCTATCACACTAATGGCAGCGGCAAAAAGAAGGATACGCGCAGGAACGGAAAGATCCCGGAACAGAATACTCATTTCAATAAGGACCAGGGCGGAAGTGCCGTAAAGAGGCAAAAAAGGCCCCTTCAGCAGCCCGGGATTCACGGGCTTTCGATAATAAACAGTACGATACACAAACTCAATACACCAGCCCACAAAGGAATATACAGGTAATAGTATCAATACGTTGGTATAGTTCATTTTTGCTCCTCTTTTTAAATGAGAAAGTTCAAGGTTCGAGGTTCGAGGTTCGAGGTTGAACTTTGCTGCCGCAGGTTTTTATTCCGCGAATGGTCTGTTTAGCACTCTGCACACTTGAGTGCTAATTGATTATATACTAAATATACTCAAAATTTAGCCAATCGTCAATGTACTACAGGGAAAAATACACATTACGGGCTCAAAAGTACAGTTTTCTTCATCATTACATCAAAAACCATTCGCCAGGAAACAACTCAGGGCAAAAAAACCTGGAACATCGAACGGCAGCAGTCTAATCTTTTAGGATTCTTAACGATATCAGGAAATTAGTCCCTGCTTTCCGGAACAGGAGCCAGGACGGCGACGCCCAGGCGCAAAACAGGACGTTTTTTCGACTGGGTGGAGGAAAGCAGGGACTAATTTCCGAGCGCACCCTAAAAGATTAAACTGCTCCCACATCGAACCTGGAACCTCGAACCCAAAACTTATTGACATTTACCCTGAATTAACAATTCTGACTCTATAAAGTGAGGAATTCCATGAGAAAAGAAAATATTTACCCTGCGATCCAGTTAACCGATGCCTGTAATAAACAATGTACAGCCTGTCTGCGAACCGCTAACCAGCGGGCTCATAAAATCAGCCAGGACCAGTTCCGGGACTATATTAAAGACCTTGAAACCCTGGCAAAGACCTATGCGGTTACCCACCAGTTTGTCACCGGCGGCGAGCCCACTATCTGGAAAGACCAGGGAAAAGATATTGTTGATGTTCTTTCAACAATTGACCAATTACAGGTTGTCCAAAACCTGGTTATGCCTACGAACGGAAAGATCTTCGAAGATATAAAAACCGCGCGGGAAATACTCACGAAACTGTCGGAAAAAATTTCCGGAAGAGTGGTAATTGGGCTCAGTATTGCCGATTACCAGGAAAATTTCGATGATGAATCGGGCTGCCTTGCCCTGGACAATCTCCTGGAAGTGTGCAAAGATCCCGTCATAAAAGCGGTCCCTATTGTACTGGTTACCCTGTCCGTAGAGGACGATATGAGTGAGCGCGTGGCAAAAAGATACCCTGCCGTATTCCAGCGCATCACCCCGCTTGCTCCAATGGGAGACGCAGAAGACATGAAAAAAAACTGCCCTTCTTTTAGCCTGGCAGGCAGCGATAAAAGCTCCATAGGTTCATTCCTGCCCCAGTTCACCCTCGATGTTACGGGCAAACTCAAAATATCAGAAGAAGAATTCTTTGCCATGCCAAATGCCGAGATCATGGACCGGCTCTCTCTCCATTGCCACTGCGGCCAGGGCCTCTTCATCAGCAAGGGCTGGCACTACTGCCTCCCCTTTAGAGATGATCCCTATTACACCCTTGCGGAAATAGGAGAAATGCGGGAAGATACTCTGAGTTCCTTTGTAAATAAACACCCCTTTCTCCGGGGAATCCGCGAAGAAGGGCTCATCACAACCGTTCAAAAAATGAAACACCAACTATCTAAAGAAACCCGGGATAAACTGGACCACCTCTTTGCACCGGAAACCTTAGTACCTATTGCGTATCGCGGGTGTATGATCTGTAAGGAGTTTTATGATATCGGAGTTGTTGGAGAACTTACCAGAGTAAGGTAATCGGTGGCCCTTCGGGCCACCGGTCACCTCCCCTTACGGCCTTTCCAAATACCGGGTAGTGAAATATGAACTTTTTACCCTGGGATTAAACTTGATCTTGTTAATTTTCATGATCGATTTTCTGCCGTTCTGTTTGTTCACCATAAGCATATGCATGGGCCGGTATTTTTTATTTCGTTTGTCGATAAGTTTAACTGAAGTGACGGTCATTTCTTTTTGCAATTCACCGTCTTCGTCGTAATAGACCGCCTTTCGAATAACGTAGTCTTGTTTCGCGATATATGCTATCTTTTTTGAGAAACCGTTCTCATCAACAATATCGTCATTTTTGGGAATTATCTCAATGACCCAGCAGGAAATTCCCCCAACAGACTCTTCTTTCAAAAGTGTATACTTAAAATCATTAAGAACCGGCGGGGTTATATCGGCATATGAGAATTCCGAACCCATGAAATTTTTAGCCTTTTCACTGCTCACGATCCTCCTGGTTTTTCGCAGCGCAGGCATAAAGAGCCACATATCATCATCTCTTTTATCGTAATCAAAGGTAAGCAGTCCCGTGCCTTTTACGTCTGCCGGAGAAAGAAAGCGGATGAGCCGTTTTTCAAGTTTGCCCCGCCTGAAGAGTTTGGTAACCTGGGCGATTTTTCGGACCCGCTTGCGCCCTTTCGCGTCAAAAATGGTCATGGTTGAAACAGCTTCCGCCCCTTTCAGTTTTGTGGCCTTCTGGCTTTTATCCACAATAGTTTTTGGATTGGCCGCGAATACCACTGTAGACAGCAGAACCGCCATGGTCATTGTTAAACCTGTTGTTATTATTTTTATTGAATTTCTCATTGTAATCCTCCTTTTTAAAAGTTTAAAGTTTAAAGTTTAACGTTTGGTTCCAGAAACTTCGGCCTGATTAAAATACACAGGGCCGGAAGCAGAACCAGTGCTCCAAGGAGACAGGTGCTGATAGTAACCACAACCAGGAAGCCGAAAAACTTCACGGGCATAAAATTTGAAAGCAATAGAACCACAAAACCAATTATAACGGAAAGGGCGTTAAAAATAATCCCTCTTCCCGCAGTAACCAGGGTCTCTTCAACTGCCGCAACCGGTTCCAGTCCATTTCCCCGTTCTTCTTTATACCGCCATAAAAAATGTATGGTATAGTCTATCCCCACTCCCACCATAATGGAAGAAAGAAGGGCTGTAACCACGTTAAGCTCAATTTTAGCATATCCCATAAGACCAAAGAGCAGCAGAAGTGACAGACCCAAAGGAATGACAGCCAGAATACCGGCTGTTGGCGACCTGAACAGAAGCATTACAAGGAGGGCAACAACAAGCAGTGAAATAAAAAGTGATATTATTTGCCCCTTAACCACTTCATCCACCAGTTCGGAAAATATAGCTGCGAAACCGCCAACCTCTTTAAAGAGCGGGTCGCCTTCAATTTTCCCTTTAATAGTAGTCACGGCTTTTTTAATGACCTCACTGCTGACACTGTTAATACGCGCCGATACCTGTGAGTGCTCATAGGGAAAATCGACCAATTTTTCAAAATCATCGGGATCACCGCTCATTGAATAAAGCTCAAAATACTGGGCAACGGCGTTCCGTGTATGGGGAATAGTATCGTACCCGGGTTCATCTTTGTCGTGAAGAGCTCTGCTCATCTGGCGTACAACACGTCCCAGGGAAGTGGTATTGCCAACTTCGGGCATTGCTTTCAGTTCTTTTTCAAACGCGTCAATCCGCTTCATAACAGCAGGTTCCTTTATATCCCCTTTGACAATAATGGAAACGGCGTTTGATCCGCCAAACTTTTCATTGACGATCTTAGAGGCTTCAACAATGGGAGACTCATGGGTATAATAATTCTCGGGATTAGTATCTACAACAATGAACATTGTTCCCATACCAACCAGAGAGGCTGCCAGTACGGCGACAATAATTATCGCTTTGGGTTTTCCCGAAACAAACCGGGCCATACGGTGGAGCATTCGCTCAAATATATGCCCCTCTTCAACATTCTGTTTAATAACGGGTTTCGCTTTGGGAAATATGGCAAGAAGAGCCGGGATAAAGAGCAAACTCGCAAGTAGAGCGAAAAATATCCCCGCAGACGCCAGCACACCCATCTGTTCAGCGGGCACAATAATATGAGCCATAAGACAGAGCATCCCGGCCATGGTGGTAACACCGGTGGCAAGAACGGGCTTTCCCATGCCTAAGAACACATTCCGGGCAAGATCCTCCTTGCTGAGGCTGTTTCCTTCAATATTGTCTTCCTGGTACTTGCTCATGAGATGTATGCCGTAATCATTGGCAATTGCCAGGAGTATCACCGGAAGCAGGACCGTTATAATATGTATCTTCCAGCCCAGTATTGGAACCAGGCCCATTGTCACGATTATGGCCATTACAACAACAATAAAAGGAAGAATGACTCCTCGCAATTGACGAAAACAGGCAAAGAGAAATATGAGCATAATAAAAAGTCCCGCGGGCATAAATTTTCTCATATCACCCTTAATATCCGTTCCAACTGAGGCCCGAATGTAGGGCATGCCGCCAAAAACCACTTTTTCCGTTCCCGGTGTTTCGAGAACAATTTTGCGGAGCTGTTCGGCAACATAGGTATCGGCAGCGTTCGAGGTAAGCATGCCGATAATAGCAGTTGCTTTGAACTCCTTGCCAACAACCATACCATATACCAGGTCATTATCTTTCAAGCGCTGCCGAAGCAATTCCCGGTCTTCGGCGTTCTTCGGGATCTTATCAACTGCGGGATTAACGATCATTGCCCCGTCTTCACCTTTGATCTCTTTCAGTTCAAAGAGAGAGAGGACTTTGTCCACTCCTTTAACCCGTTTCAGTTTCCGGGATATCTTTTTTACCCGCTTCAGGGTTTTTTCTTCAAGGATATCATCGCCCATGATAATGACCATGGCCATATCGGTTCCGCCAAAGATATCCTCTATTTTGTCGAGAACCAGGCGCGAAGGCATATTATCGGGAAGCTGTTTTTTTATATCGGTCTCAACCTCCGCCCGGGACAGCTGCAGGGCAAATCCGGCAGTTACCACGAGAAAAAAGATCACGATGGGCCATCTGAATTTTACAATAAAATCGGCTATTTTGTTCATTGTTCTTTCCTTGTTTTATTTTTTGTATTTTTATTGGTTTTATATACAACCTCTGAAAGGAGGTTGGGAACACCCCCCAGAATAAGGGCGGTGATTGATTCAGTGTACTGTTCATAAAACGTGTCATCAAACTCTATTGGAAACACTCTCTCCACAATGGGCCCAAGCATAAAATTCGAAAAGATCATGCTTACAACGGCCGGTCCTATAATGGGAAGATAGTTAATTATTCTATCATCACCCCCAAGAGCGGTAAGAACCCGTTCCCGTACAATAGCAATAAAGGCCTGCATTTTTTCTGCTTTAAGGGCCGCGATTTCCGGCATATCAAAAGGAAATTCATACAGCGCTACCTTGCATAGCTCCCTGTTAATTTTTACAAACGCAACTATATTACGAACCAGGACACCGACTTTTTCTTCAAGGGAGATGTCTTCGTGAAGACTTTCTTTAAGAATGGGTAAATAATGATAAAAAAATACTTCAATGATCTCTTTCAGTATCCCGGTTTTCCCGCCAAAATAATAAGAGATCATGGCAATATTTACGTTCGCTTCCTTCGCTATCTCCCGCACCCCAACTCCGGCATAGCCTTTCCGTGAAAAGAGCAGGGTTGCCGCGTCTAAGATTCGCTGTTTGGGGTCTTCTTCTTGAGAGTGTTCTTTTTTGTCTGCCATCTCTTTCTCCGTTGTGATCTCTTAAGAAACTGGAATTTTGAAACGGGCCTGTTTCCGGGGATTTTGCCCGGGGCGGTTTCAGAGACGTTGCAGTGCAACGCCTTTACGGGCCTGTTCCCGAAGATTTTATCCCGGGGCCATGCTCTGTTTCACGGGGTTGAAACCCCGAGCTACATGACTCCACCCCTCTGGGGTGGTTTTGTCCCGGGTCAACACCACAGAGGGGGAATCCCAAACACCGCATAGTGAGGGCACGGCACGCCGTGCCCGTACGCGTACCGAATCCCCTCGCAGGGGTCGCACCCCCCTCCCCGGAATCTCCATAGCCCTTGGCCTGAAACCAGCCAGTAAAGGCGTTGCACTGCAACGTCTCTCAGAACCAAACCCTTGCCGGAGCATCTTCGCAAAATAGACCCCGCGTATCGACACAGTTTCTTCCGTATTTTTCCCCGTTCGACGGGGTCCGCACTCTTAAGAAACTAAAATTTGCTTGTGCGCGGGCTCGCAATGCTATTTAGGTTCTGACCTATTTTTTCCCCGCCATCCGGTGTCTGAGCGGAGCCGAAAACCGGTGTCCGCTAAAACGACGCCTTCAATTCAACATATCCCGCGCTCATATTCGCGTCTATTGTTTCAAACAATGTTCCTTCGGCCCCGGTGTAGATCTCGCCCCCTACGGTAACGGTGAGCGCGTCGGTAATTGAGTAAGCGAGCTGGGGGCGACCCATGAATTCTTTTGTGGTAAAATTATACATACCGTTTAATTCCAGCTTCAGGGTCTCGTGCAGCAGGCTGCCCCGGATGAGACAGGTCAGGGAATGAGTAACCCGGTCTTGCTGCGACGCGAACATGCGGTTCTTTTGCCCCATGAGGTAGTTGGGAAGCTCTGCCGGGCTTGCCGGTGACACCTGGTCCTCGTAGTTTATCACATACCGGCCAACGTACTGCACCAGGAATGTCCAGTCGCCAACGTCTTTGTCCGCTCCCAGAACATACTGGATGTCGGGATTGGGTATATAGATGTTTCCTTCGTAATCGCCATAGGGTTTGCGAAAGGCGGCCTCCCCCCGGAGTCCCAGGATGTTTCCCGGAGCAGCTGAGAAGTCGGCTCCAGCAACATGCATACGGTACGCTTTCAGTTTTACTGTTATATCTGAGCCGGAGATGCTCTCAATGGCAATTCCCGGAGATACGTTGTACCCGTTAAAATATGAAACCGAACCGTCGAACGAAGAGAGTTCCAGGTTCAGCTTCGCGGCGTAAGCACCGTTCTTTACATTGGAACCGGGATAATCTCCGTCCTGTGAAAGGCTTACTCCCGATGGAAAAGAAATAAGACTTGTGGGCAGGGTTGATGCCCGGTACAGAGGAATCCATATTCCCTCGATCTTTAGCGGCTCAAGGTTGATAAAAGTCCTCACCAGGATATTTCCCGCGCGGCGGTCGTCTATATCGGAAGAGCGGGCAATCATGTTTTGCGGAGTAATACCATTGGTGGGATTGATGCCGTCGGCCCTGCCCCACACTACAATCTGCTCGCCAATGCGGATATCGACCGGTCCCAGGTAGGCGCTGGCATAGGCTTCCCGCAGCACAAATTCCTGCACATCTTCACCAAATTCCTTTCCTTTTCGGAAGCGGATCTCCGCCAGGGCGTCTCCAAAGTCCTCTTTTTTGGCCTGTAATTTAAGTGATGCTTCGCCGTACCCGCTCTTGGTCTCTGCCTCATTGGCCCCGGCCTCTTTTCCGCCAAAATAGACTCCGCGGATATACCCGCCCAATTCATAGCCTGCCTCTTTGGAATCACCGGATTCCGCGACCGTTTCTGTTCCGGAATCATTGCCGCTTACGGCATCATCAAAAAGGCTCTGCCCCTGTACAGGCAGGGGCATGGCCGCGCATAGAAGAAACACCGGGAATAATGCTTTTATTGATATGTTATTTTTCATAATTTCCTCACTTTCATGGGTCGCCTGCAATCAAACGTTTGTTTAAATACAAGCTAATAATTAAACAAACGTTTGTCAAACAAAAAATGAAAAAATCACCCAAAAAACAATAAATACCCGGATTCTGCCCAAAAATTATCTATTGACATTCCTTTATTGATGCGGTATATTAATATCAGGAGTTTATGAACCATGGTTAGCAGACCTGCTTTAAAATTATTATCCGGGGCGATAATTATCGGCATGCTTCTTGTCTGTTTAACCGCAAATTTATCCGGCCAGGAGGCTGTGCCGGAAAAAGAACTCTTTCCCGACGAAATGGACAACCTTTATCAAATGTCCCTTGAAGAGCTCATGTCCGTAAAATTGACTACTGCGAGCCGTTCCAAAACCGCTATAAACAAGCTTCCCGTTACAATCTATTATATCTCCCGGAAGGATATTATCAACAATAATTATCTTACCCTTACAGATGCCTTAAAGGATCTGCCCGGGATCAAGGTTTCGCAGCCCGGTTCCGGTTTTCAGGGCGAGCTCTTTTTAATGCGGGGCCTTATTGGCAACTATTACTGCAAAATACTTATCAACAATATTCCGGTTACGCCCGGAGTACTGCAAGGTATGCCTATTGGGGAACAAATCAACATGAAGAATGTTGAACGGATCGAGGTTATGTACGGCCCGGCCTCCACCTTATACGGTGCCGACGCTGTTGCCGGAGTTATCAACATCATCACCGCCCAGCCCGATGCCGATATGATCCGCGTTGAATCGGGCCTGGGCAACAACCTGCACTGGTATTCCAACGGGCTTGCGGCTTTTAGTGTGGGTGAAGATGAGAACCGGGTCCGGTTTATTGCTTCGGGCCTGTACAGCAGACGTGATGATATGAATATCAAAGACGGGCACGATGCCGTGTATACCAACAGCAGCGGAGTTCTTCAGCCTGTCGGGGATTTCCCTGCTCATAACTATTCCTTTGGCGGCCAGGTGCTCTGGCGGGGTTTCCGCCTCTCCTATGTGCATATGTACCGTGTTGCCAATAGCTCTATTGGCTCTACTCCGGACTATAGTATCTTCAACAACCCCGATGCCATATGGGGGGAAACTATTCAACGGGCCGCGCTTCAGCATATCGGCTCCCTGAGCAGTGTTAGTTTCACCTCAAACCTGTCCTACCTGCGCTCCCGGATTGATATTAATTCCTGTTTTATCCAGGATTACGGAAGTGGTGAAGAAAAATTTTATAAATTTGAAGCCTCGGACGAGATCCTTTTTGAAGAAATAATCGAATGGGATATCACTAAAGAGCTGGAACTGGTTGGCGGTGTTACTGTCCAATATTCCGGCATGCACCCCCTGACGAATGATCTTAGCGAGCCTTTTGATGAAAGTACTTATTCGCCTTTCAGCACTAACAAGCCGACTGCCGACCCGGTACTCGGCGACTTTGGGTATTCTCCTTTCCGGTCCTACAACCTGGGCGGTTTTTTGCAGGGAAGCTATACTCACAAGCTCTTCAGCGTTATTGCCGGCGGCCGCTATGATTATCATTCCCGGTACGGGTACAGCCTCAATCCCCGCGTTGCCGGACAATTCAATTTTTCCGATTCTATTTCCATCCGGGGCTCCTTTAACCGGGCCTTTAAAGCGCCCTCCCCCTATTTCAGCTATAGATCATTCGCGCGTGAGTCCGGCTCAAACATTGACTATGTCCACGTTCCCAACACCAGTCTTAAACCGGAGAAGCTCACTTCCTATGAAGCTGCCTTTAGAGGACTTTTTACCAAAAACATTTCCCTGGAGATTATTGGTACTTATTCCATTGTTGACAAGCTCATCGCAGTAACAATCATCGATACCAGCAGTTATCCCAACGCGATCTCTTCCGACACCAGCCAGACATTTGCCAATGACAATAACGCTGAAACAATTATGTACGGTGTGGACGGTATTATTCGCGTCAACGACATTGTTCCTTTTCTTAAACTCACCACCAACCTTTTCCTCAGTTTTAACAAAGGAAAAGAGATCCTGCCGGGCGGCGACATGATTAATAACCGAAAAATGGTTCCGCTCTTTATGGGGACTCTGCGTATCTCCCTTGCCCCGATTTCGGGTCTTTACCTCGCCATGGACGCTACGTATTCCGGCAGCTGGTATGCCCGGGAGATCGTTTCCCTGGCCCTTTATAATGATCCCGATTATAAACACGATGCCTTCTTTACCATGGACACGCTAATCCGGTATGAAATTATCAAGAACCTGTCGGTCCATTGCCAGGTTAATAATATTTTTGATAAAAAATACGCCGGTATCGGCAAGGGTATAGGGGGTACTTCCATGTATAATCCCCAGTATGGGAGAAGTTTTTACGGGGCTGTGGAGTATACGCAGGAGTTTTAATTTTTGCTAACGCAAAAAGGTTTGAGGTTCGAGGTTTTTTGGCCGGAAACGGTTTCCGGGAAAAAACGGGTTTAGAAATGTTTGTGTGTAGGGGGCATAAATCATGATTAACAAGCCTGTTCATAAATTATTATCCGGGGCGATAGTTATGGGCATGCTTCTTTTCTGTTTTGCCGCAAACTCATCCGGCCAGGAGGCTGTGCCGGAAAAAGAACTTTTTCCCGACAATCTGGACAACCTTTATCAAATGTCCCTTGAAGAGCTCATGTCCGTAAAATTGACTACTGCGAGCCGTTCCAAAACCGCTATAAACAAGCTTCCCGTTACGATCTATTATATCTCCCGGGAGGATATTATCAACAATAATTATCTGACTCTCACCGATGCCTTAAAGGATCTGCCCGGGATCAAGGTCTCTCAGCCCGGTTCAGGTCTTCAGGGCGAGCTCTTTTTAATGCGGGGCCTTCTCGGCAACTATTACTGCAAAATACTTATTAACAATCTTCCTATTACGCCCGGGGTGCTGCGGGGCATGCCCATTGGGGAACAGATCAACATGAAAAATGTTGAGCGCATCGAGGTCATGTACGGCCCGGCCTCCACCTTATACGGCGCTGACGCTGTTGCCGGGGTTATTAACATTATTACCTTTGAACCGGATGCAGATATGATTCGCGTTGAATCGGGCCTGGGTACTGACCTGCACTGGCACTCCAACGGGCTTGCCGCTTTTAGTGTGGGTAAAGACGAGAACCGGGTCCGGTTTATTGCTTCGGGTCTGTACAGCAGGCGTAATGATATGAATATCAAAGACGGGCACGATTCTGTGTATACCAAAAGCGACGGCACCCTTCTTGCCAGGGGAGATCTTCCTGCTCATAATTATTCCTTTGGCGGCCAGGTGCTCTGGCGGGGATTCCGCCTCTCCTATGTGCATATGTACCGTGTTGCCCATAGCAACATTGGCTTAACTCCGGAGATAAGCATTTTTACCGACCCCGATTCTAAATGGGGTGAAACAATTCAAAGAGCCGCGATACAGCATTCCGGTTCCCTGGGCAGTGTCAGTTTTACGTCGAACCTGTCTTATTTGCGATCCCGGATTGATAATAATTCCTGCTTTATCCAGGATTTCGGTTTCGGAGGCGGTGAAGAAAAATCTTACAAATTTGAAGCTGCGGACGAGATTCTTTTTGAAGAAATAATCGAATGGGATATCACCAAAGAGCTGGAACTGGTTGGCGGTTTTACCGCTCAATATTCGGGAATGTATCCCATGACGGGTGATCTTAGCGTGCCCTTTGATGAAAGTATTTATTCTCCTTTCAGCACGAGCAAACCGGCTGCCGACCCGGTGTTTGGCGACTTCGGGCATTACCCTTTCCGGTCTTACAACCTGGGGGGATTTTTACAGGGAAGCTATACGCACAAGCTCTTCAGCATTATTGCCGGGGGCCGCTATGATTACCACTCCATGTACGGATACAGCCTCAACCCCCGCGTTGCCGGTCAATTCAATTTTACCGATTCTATTTCTCTCCGGGGCTCCTTTAACCGGGCCTTTAAAGCGCCCTCCCCTTATTTCAACTATAGATCATTCGCCTTCGAGTCCGGGCCAAACCTTAATTATGTCCAGGTTCCCAACAGTAATCTCAAACCGGAGGAACTCACTTCCTATGAAGCTGCCTTAAGAGGACTTGTCACTAAAAATATTTCCCTGGAGATTATTGGTACATACTCTATTGTCGACAAGCTCATCACCCAAAAAACCGTCGACACCAGCGCTTACCCAAACGCCGCCGCTTCCGATACGGGAAAAACATTTGCCAATGATAATAACGCCGAAACAATTATTTACGGTGTAGACGGGATTATACGCGTCCACGACATTGTTCCTTTTCTAAAACTCAACACCGACCTGTTCCTCAATTTCGCAAAAGGAAAGGAAATCCTGGCCGAGGGCGACACAATCAATGACCGGAGAATGCTTCCCCTCTTCATGGGAACTCTCCGCATCTCCCTTGTACCTCTTTCGGGTCTTTACATCGGTATTGACAGCACCTATTCCGGCAGCTGGTACGCCCGGGAGGTCGATTCCCTGGCCGATTATAATGATCCCGATTTTAAGCATGACGCCTATTTTACCATGGACGCGCTCATCCGGTACGAGATTATCAAAAACCTCTCTGTCCATTACCAGGTTAATAATATTTTCGATAAAAAATACGGCAGTTTAGGCTCCGATGACGGGTATACTTCCGTGTATAACCCCCAGTACGGGAGAAGTTTTTACGGGGCTGTGGAGTATACGCAGGAGTTTTAGCCCCTCGGAGGGGCGGGTTTGGGTTCTGCCGGGGCTCTGGTTTCTGCGAGGAGAGACGTTGCGTGCAACGTCTTTACGGGTTGGGTTTTTTCAGGGGATTCTGTTTCTGCGGGGAGAGACGTTGCGTGCAACGCCTTTACGGGTTGGTTCACAAAGATATTGTCCGGGGCCTTCTTCTTCATAACGAGGGGTTGAAACCCCACGTTATGAGAAGTGCCGGTTCTTTCCGATTACCCGACCCCAGGTACAGAAGGCCTGGTTTATGCCTTTCACTTAAATTATATATCTTTGGTAATTGGCGAATTTAATACCCATCCGGAATTCCCCAAAACATAGGTAGCTCTCTTGCCACAACCACGAACGCCAAAAGAACTAGTGCCGCCAAGTTGAGTAGCTTTTATCTTCTCTTTTGGACAATTGAAATCAAAAGATGCCCGTTCTGCAGCCTGTCTTTCGAGTCTTTTTGAAAGAACGGAACAGCTGATTAATAATAATAAACCACATATTGCAGCCATTTTAACAAATTTCATTTGATTATCTCCCTAAAAAATTTAATTGAGCATTATTATATATCTGAAAGTTACACGACCTTGAGAATTGATAGGCACTATAATGAAAAACCAAAAACATTGTCAAGTATAAACCGGAAGTCTAACTTAAGCAAGCACCCTCACCCGCCGGATATCTTCCCAAGCAGCCTCCTCAAAGCCCTCATCTCATACCCATAAAGCAGAACCCGAAATGAATTCCCTTTATCTTCCAAATCGGACCGGTACACCTCTTCAATTGCATAGGGGTCATGGGGAAGATTAAGAATAATCTCTTTTAGAATCACTTCAAGAGACTCTATTTCCGCGTCATCCAGCACAACCGTGAGTCGGGGCTCCACTCCTTCGGGCTTTGAAACCCGGTCCGACACAACCGGACTCCCGGCCCGCTCCGGGAGTTTATTTGAATATACCTGCGTCATATCTCACCCTCCATAAGAATTATTTTTAATTGGCACTATACACAAAACCATTACGCATTAAAAAACACAAACAAAACAACTACAAAGTATATCTACATAACCATTACGCATTGTTTTTGTCAATTAAATTACTTGATTTTCTACAATTTTTAATCACACTGCACGCAGGAACGTAATACGAAAAGAGACCGGGTAGAATAACGAGGAGCACCATCAGGGAATTAGTCCTGTCTTTCCGGAATAGGAGCCACGGATGGCGACGCCCCTGTACAATACAGGACGTATTATTACAGGGGTGGAGGAAAGACAGGGCTAATTCCCGAGCGCACCAACCAAATAAATCTGCCCCCTCTTTTCACCCAATAAATTAAACAAAAGCAGGTAACCATGCCCCTTTCCGATAAAATCCGCCTCTTAAGAAAAGAACGAAACCTCACCCAGGAAAAACTGGGAGACCTCGTAGGAGTCCATACTGTTCACATTGGAAAATACGAAACCGGCAAGTCTTCCCCTTCTTCCGAGACCCTGAAAAACCTCGCCAGCGTCTTTGAAGTTTCCATAGATTACCTCATGTTTGATGACGCCAAAAACATGGCATCAACCAAAATCACAGACCAGCGTCTCCTATACCTCTTCGAAGAAATAGACTCCTTCCCGGCCGAAGAAAAAGAACACATCAAATACATTCTTGAGGCAATAGTGAGAGATAGGAAATACTCCCAGGTATCAAAATCATAAACTCAACTTTTTTCCCTGAAAACAAAAAAAAAGCCCAAAACGGTTGAAAACAAAAAACAATTTTTGTATATTAAATACAGCTTCTTTAGACGATAAAAGAAGAGACTGTTTGAGTAATCATATACACGATTTGGTTTGGGGGTATATCTCATGGATCTTGGTTTTTTTATAATAATAGTATTCCTGATATTGATTATTGAACTGATCGCCATCAGGTTTCATATTCACTACTAAGCTGCTTACGAGTCAGAGTCATTTTATAAAAACGCAGCCCGGGGGTATCTCCGGGCTTTGTGCTGCAAAAAATAAAAAATTCCGATTGATTTTTCCTTCTGTAATGCTAAACTTAACCGCCCGAAGCAAAAAACTGACACCCCGTTTCTCAAGGAGAATATCATGGCACTTTACCTGGTTCAGCACGGAAAATGCTTCTCAAAAGAAGATGATCCCGAAAGAAGTCTCACGAAAGAAGGGATAGCCGAAGTCAAATGGATCGCCAATGTGGCAAAGGGCTACGCGGTTAGCGTATCCCGGATACGGCACAGCGGAAAGAAACGGGCCCTCCAAAGCGCGGAACTGCTGGCAGAGGCACTCAATCCGCCCGGGGGAATAGAAGAAATAAGTATGATAAACCCAACAGACGATCCCGCGCAAATTGCCCGGAGCCTGGAACCGGGGCTGGATCTCATGCTTGTGGGCCATCTTCCCCATATGGAAAAACTGGCCGCGTACCTGGTAACGGGAAACGCGGAAAGACCGATATTCAAGTTCCGGAACGGAGGAATCGTCTGCCTGGACAAACTCTCCGGTTATGAGCCGTGGATAATCACCTGGGCACTTATGCCCAACATTGGGTAATATCCTGGGATTCGAAAATCCAATAAGTCTTAACCAGGTTCTCTTACCGCCAATATGCGCCGGCATATTGCTGGCAGGCGCCCTGTTCTATTTATATATGTCTGTAGTATACAAATCAGGACTATATATCGCAATGACGGTACTGGCGTTCACCTCACTGATATTTGTCTTTAGCGAAACAATGATCCTGGCAATAGGCGGCTGGGACCATAACCGGGAACTGTCAGTTCAATTTCACCGGCTTGAACAGGTCGCGGGAGCCTGGTTTCTTTTCGCCATTCCCCTTGCCATGAAATATATACTGCAGCTCAACAAAACATGGCACCGGTTCAACCAGGGAGTAATCTACCTGGGAATGCTCGCGGCGTCCATAATAACAATTTTCGCGTTCATTTATCCCGACAGCTTCATTTCAATAAGCACCCCCGTATCCACCTGGCTCAAATATGAAGCCAATTACGGCAGAGGAGCTGAAGGTTTAGCATACTTGATACGTGACGGCCTTATCGGCATTGGGATCTTTTACTTTCTCACCTGTGTATTCATTGAGCTGGTATGGCATAAACAATATAAATACCTGGGTTTTCCATTTATTTGCCAGTGTTTTGCCATTTATGGCGCCACAATCGATTCACTCTTTGTCCACTTTGACCAATTTTACGATTTCTTCCCGGAAGTTTATTTTTCCCGTTTTACCGTAGGCCTCACCTTTATGTTGGTCTCGTTTATGTCCAGTGTCACGCAGTTCTTTATAACAACAGCCAAAAAGCTGGAACAGGCGCACCGCGTAATCTCCATTTCCGAAGAAAAATACCGGCTTTTAATAGAAGGAACCAATGACTGTATTTTTTCCCTGAACCGGGAGCTCAAATTTTTAACCGCCAACAGGGCATCGTTTATGCAGCTGGTAATCACCCCTGATAATCTTCATTCATTAAACTTCTTTGATCTTATATATACCCCGCCCGAAGATACGGGAATTACCGTTAAAATAATACGGGAAAAAATCGATGAGTTCATGGAAGGAAAAGAATCAACCTTCTTTAAGTCTTTCCTGAAGATCCCGGGCACAGGAGAGCCCAGGGAATTCCATATACGATTTGAGCATATTGATATCGGCGAAAAACATGAGATACAGGTAAAGGCATCCAATATTCATGATGATGCTATTATGCGCTATCTCGACAGCGAGAATATACGGTTCCGCATTGGGAATTATCTCATAGCAGCGGAAGAACTCTCCAAACGGCTGGTCTTAAACCTGCCCAAATTCATGGACAGCCATGACACAATGGCGCTCAGGATCGGACTCAGGGAGATGATCATCAACGCAATAGAACACGGCAACCTGGATATCACCTTTGATGAAAAAACAGTTGCCACGAACAATGCCAATTATCTTGAACTGATCATGAAACGGCAGCACGATCCCCTCTATATGGAAAAAACGATCACTATTGAATTCAGCCTCAATGAAGAGCGGGTCTTGTACAAAATCACCGATGAAGGCAAGGGCTTTGACTACACAAAGACGATGAAAACAATCAGCGAACGGGTAAACCAGGAACTCCTCCCCCACGGCAGGGGACTCACTCTTGCCAACAATATATTCGACAGGGTTACTTTTAATGAGAAAGGAAACGAAGTTGAGCTTATAAAATATTTCACTACCCGGCAGCCCGAAACAGGGCAGGAACCGGAAAGTGAGTCTTCACACTATTTTTAACTCCAGGAAAGAGCACAAAAATAAACTTGACAAAGTTGGTGAAATGGTTGGTATTATTTTTATCGCCGGAAGGGCTTCTTTGTAAGTACTGAGTAAAGTGAGGGAATACAATGATCAAAAGAAATGCATCCGTAATGATTATCATCCTGAGTTTGTTCCTGTCTACCAGACCGGGATTTGGGATCGACCTCGGTTTTGAAATCGAATATTCTCACGGCTTTTCCGGTGGAATAGCCATAGTGAACCTGAGAGATAAGAAGTATCATGTCTATACATTCAAAAAAAAAATGAATGCGAACGATTTCGACCTGTTATGGTACATCGCTGACCTTTCTAAACATAAGAACAAGAGAATCCGGTTGACTAATGATATATTACCCGTTAAGGATAAGTCAGAATATAAAGAAAAAGATAAGCAAAAAAGAGAACATATCAATAAAATATTGAAAAAATACCTTGAGAATCAGGATTTTCCCATAGAATGGCATGAATATCAGCTTCCCTGGATGGTTACCGGTCCCAAAGGGCGTGTTCGAGGTCGCGACCTTGAAATTGAGAGTAAGCCCTATGACGACTTCAAAAAGTTAGAGGAAGACCTGGAATTTCTCTACTCAAAACTGGCGGATCCCAAGAAAACTATTGAGTTTATTTCAGAACGGATCACAGAGCATAATAAACAATCAGGAGCCTACCCGAAGAAAGGTCCTCTCCAATTCAAAAATGAGGAGGACGACGAAAAAAAAGAGGAAAAAAAAGGAAACTATTTCGCTGCTTATTTTCCCACCAACGAAAATCCCCAATTGTTAGCGTCACCGCAGGTAACTGTGGGAATCAAACTGGAGGACGTTCAAGCGTACCTTACGCTCACTTCTCCATTTTTTAACCCTGATTCCTGTTCCGGACAAACCAGACTTGAAAAAAAAGTGAACAATGGTTCTTTTAAGGCCACGAACAATGAACAGAAGGGATTTATATTATTTTTAGGTATCTACTTACAGCAAATGACCTGTATCGAGGACTCTTACCCTAAAAGCGCACACCCATTATTGATCCGTAATTTGTTGAACGCCTACGCTAAGAAGGTTTATCCGGATAAATCTTCTTTAGAGTTGTTTAATATTTGTTTAGAATTGTCAAAATTTCTGAAAATTAAAAAAACCAGAACTATTTATTCCGGTTCGAAATTTCTCAAGAACAAGACTACAGTGGAAGAATTTCTAAGGATTGTATCGAATCACGAGTTAAATAAGGTTGATGAGAAAAAAATTAAGGAGCTGACACACGAGCAAGTCCTTGGTTCGGATAAATACAAGCTCAATGATCGATTACTTTTTGAAATAAGAGGAATGGTTACAGGTAGAAAAAAAGTTAAATATAGTTTCCGTGAGGCATTGTTGGAAATTTACGCTATTGCGAAATGGTTAAATATTTTTGAAAAGGGAATAGAGCATCAAAATAAGCTTTGGGCCTATAAACATTTGAAAGGCAGTATGAAGAATTACGAGAATCTTACAAAGAAATCATTTAAACAAGCAGTCCAGCAGGTTGAGGAGCATCATCCGACGCTCGTGAAAGAACAGGTGGATGAAGCCAGGAAATTACAGAAGGAAATCCGTGAGAATTTATTTCGTTGGTACGGTTATTATCGCAACATGGAACTGGGGCAAAATAATTCACTCGCGATCTTTAAGCATGCAAAGATAGCAGCTTTGAAAAAAATCGACACCACTAAAGAGCTGCGGAAGATGCGAAACCTGCACAAAAAGATGAAGCTGGAGTCTTTTGATAAATACAAAAATTATTCAGCGAAACAACTCCTTAAAGATGAAGAGGAATCATTGCAGTTCTTGATAGATAAGATTGCCCTTCTGAAGAGTTATAAGATGAATGATTACAGTGATGATGATGATGATGAAGATAATAAAAATGACGAAGAGCCGGTGACCTTACCGAAGAGTAATAAAATTGTTAATGCGGCACAAGCAGAAACTTTTTATTCAGGAGTCAAAAATTTCTTAAAAATAAACCCCCCTCAGGCCATGTACTATCTGAATTCCGATGAACGGAGCGAGGTAGAGTCGGTATGGAGTCAAATTAACGACTATGATAAACTAAATATTGAATATGAGGAGGAGGAATATCCTGACGATTTACGAGAAGACGTGATAGATGAATTAAAAAATCGCGATATAGAAAAAATCAAGAAGTGGATAGAGTTCCTGATGAAGGCGATGAAGAACGCAAAGCACAAGTAGTGCCGGGGCACCACCTCAGAGCTCTTTTAAAGAGCAAAAAAAAATTGTGGACAACCAGTCCGGGGTATGCTATTGAAAGAACTTGATATAATATAGAAAATTACTATATGGAGAAATACATGGAAGAAAGCGGAACCCCAATAGAGAATAGTCAAGTAGAAGGAGGCCAGGGAGAGAATACCTCCACTGGCGGAATAGGCGGCGGGCTTATTGTGGCATTAATATGTGTCATTGTAGTTCACCTGTACTCACTGATATCACTCTCGACTTTTATATCACGGTTTTCCTATTTCCCCCTTTTTAATACGTTTATGATAATACACGTGCTCATCCTTATGGCACTTTCGGCACTGGCTATCTTCCTTTTTTTCACGAAGAAAAAAGAGACAGTAGAAACAATTGTCAAATTGTATACATTATTTGTAGTGGTCGAGAGTATCAACCTTGTCAAGCTCATATTCTACTTCGGAAGGACAACCACCTGGCTTATGACAGCTTTGTCAGCGAGCCTGGGCCTGGCCATAGCCTGGATCATATATTTCCGAAAGTCTCCAAGACCACAGGCAACCTTTACCAATGAAACAACAGAACCTTTTTTAAAAGACGTTGTTGAAATATTAAGCAAAATAAAAATCGGTAAAATTTTAGGAGTACCGGAAATGACCGGCAGCAGCACCACGGTTGTTGACGCAGCAGCGCAGCCCGCGATTCAGCCATTAAGCACTGAAGAAGCCCCCACCCCCAAACCCGCGGCTCCTCCCGTTCCGCGGCCGCCAAAAGAATTAAAAGGTCTTGGCGGCTGGCTCATTGTACCGGCAATCCTTATCTTTTTATACCCGCTGCTTCATTTATTTAACATGGTATTAATTTCAATGAGAATGCGGAATACAGGTCTGGTTCAGGGCTTAATTACTCTCGCGATTTTTGGCCTTATAATTGGTCTTGCCGTTATTACGGCCATAAAATTCTTCACCAAAAAGGAAGACGCGCCAAAATTCGTGGTTTTGAACCTTTTTGCGTTCCCTGTCCTGCTTTTGATTGATAATATCCGGACAGCAATATGGGGATATATTGATATATCGTTTTTCGCAATCGCCATAAACCTGGCAGCAGCCCCCATCTTTTTTAAATTCTATTTTAAAAAATCAAAGCGGGCAGAGAAAACCTTTGTAAATCCCGCGGGGGGAATGTCAAAAGTTCTGAGAGGCGGTTTTATAGCCATTATAGTACTGTACGCCGTAAGTACCGTAACCTTAAACATACTGGATGAAAAGGCACGGAACAATCTCGCGGCAGCAATAAAGACCGACAACACAGAGCTTCTCAGTCTCCCCCTGTTTTTGGGACTGGAAAAGGAGCGGAGAGGGATTCTCACTGAGGCCCTCACAAAGAATAGCTGGAAAGTGGCAAAAAAACTGGTTGAAGCAGGGGTAGATCCCAATTCCGGCTCAAGGGGCAGTTCCGCTCTTAACTTTGCCATAGGAGCAAAGGATAAAGATTTCATAAAGCTTCTTATTGATAAAGGAGCACGGGTGGATGAGACTGTTTTAATATCCGCCATCAGGACCGGCGACCCGGAACTGCTGAATGACCTGGTTAAGCAGGGAAATATTACCGATAAAAGAATATTAAACAATCTTCTTGTTTTTTCCGTAAATTCCGGACAGATCGGCACTGCCAAATACCTCATGTCAAAAGGGGCGGAACCGAAGAAATCGACCAAAACCTATGGTTTTGATTATGAAGGAAAAATACAGGAACTGCTGGGCAGCGAAGAGTCAGCCGGAGATACGGAGCTGTTAAACAATCTCCTTACTACAGCAGTGGGAAAAAATCATATAGAAGTCGCGGAATTCCTCATAGAAAAGGGAGCCGATTACAAGATCAAGATCGGGGTTCGAGAAGAG
>JAAENB010000536.1 GCA_024224995.1 bacterium
CCGGTCCAGCGGGTTATTTCTTAATATACCCAAAAACGTAATTCGGAATGTAGACTATGCCCGGAGCGATGCCTCGGCAGATTGTGAGGCTGTTTGACCGGAGGGAGTTCCGAACATTCTGCCGAGGTATTGCTCCGGGCATAGTCTACATTCCGGGTCGATATACCTCATATATGACGCACAATTTCTTTTTCAACGGGTCTTCGCTCCGTAATAATTATCATTGACATCTCACACCCCATTGAATTTACATACACCATTATGGACTTTAACGAAAAATATTATTCCCTTCCGGCTGCCGCCTTTACCAGGAGCGCCCTGCTGGAAAAGGCGGTTCTTGGGCGGGACGATCCCTTGTTCACGAAAGATCCTGCCTCGCTTTCTCCGGAGGAGATCAATGCCCTGCTGGATTTGGCCTTGAAGCATGATCTCAAGCTCAAGCCATTTAAAAGAAACGCCGGGCTTCCCCGGGTTCAAAAAGTATTGGGCATTCTCAAAGGGCTCGCGCCAAAAAGCATGCTCGATATTGGCAGCGGCAGAGGGGTCTTTTTGTGGCCCCTTCTTGAGGAGCTGCCAATGCCGCGTATCACCTGCGTTGATACGCTCGACTACCGGGTGCGGGCAATAAATCATGCTGCTGCCGGAGGAATAGACCGGGTCCGGGCAGTTCAAATGGACGCCTGCTCTCTCGATTTTCCGGACAGGCATTTTGATGTTGTTACCATGCTGGAAGTGCTGGAGCATATTGAAGAAGCGGAAAAAGCCCTGGCCGAAGTGTTCCGTGTTGCACGGAAATATGTTTTACTTTCGGTCCCCTCAAAAGAGGACAGCAACCCGGAGCACATTCATCTCTTTACCAGGGCATCAATGGAAAAACTCCTGGCTCATTGCGCCCCGGGAAAAGCCCGGTTCGATTTTGTTCTCAATCATATGATAGTTTTGATAAAAAAATAAGATTTAACTCAGGAAAAAAATATGGAGATATTTAAATACCCAAGGACCCATCATATTGAAGGCTCCCGCCTGCAGCCGGGCGATGAAGACCTTGATCAGGTCCCGTTTTCCCGCATAGCAAACCGCTTTATAGTAGTGGAAGAGAAAATGGACGGGGCAAACTGCGGAGTCAGCTTCTCATCTCAAGGTGAACTGATGCTGCAAAGCCGGGGCCACTATCTTACGGGCGGTGCGCGGGAAAAGCACTTTAACCTTTTTAAAACCTGGGCGACAACTCATCAGCGGGAATTGGAAGAGCTGCTGCAAGACCGGTATATTATGTACGGTGAATGGCTCTATGCCAAGCATACGATTTTTTACAACCGCCTCCCCCACTTCTTTATGGAATTCGATATCATGAACAAAGAAACACAAGAATTCCTGAGTACGGAAAAACGCATGGAACTGCTGGCGCCCTATCCCGTTATTGCTCCGGTCAAAGTCCTCTTTGAGGGGAAAATGCAGAACGTGCAGGCTCTTACCGCCTTACTGGAGGAATCATTTTTTATTGAAGGCGAGCACCGCATGGATCTGCACCAGGCCGCGCAGGATCTGGACCTGGACCCGGAACGCGCCCTGAATGAGACCGATCCCTCCAATCTCATGGAAGGCTTATATATCAAAGTGGAAGAAAAGGGAATAGTAACTGAGCGATATAAATATGTCCGGGCCGGGTTTCTCACGACGGTGGAGCAGTCAGAGAGCCACTGGCTTAACAGGCCCATTATTCCAAACAGGCTGCGGGAAGGGGTATCTCTATGGTAGACATTATTCCAAACAGCAAAGGGGAAAACTTCAACTGGGATATGTATACGGAACTGTTCCAATGGATACGGGACATGAAAGAGATCCCCCAGAATCCCAAATATCACGCGGAAGGCAATGTGTGGATACACACCAGGATGGTACTGGAACAATTGATTGTCATGGAGGCATGGCAGGCCCTGCCTTCGGAAGAACGGGCCATAGTGTTCCTTGCTGCCCTGATCCATGACGTGGGAAAGATCCCCACTACGAAAGAGGGAGAAGACGGGCAGATCGAATCTCCCCGGCATACTGTCGTTGGTGAACGAATGGCCCGGGAAATCTTGTGGAAAGGAATTCCGGAACCGGTTCCCTTCCCCATTCGCGAGAAAATAGTAAAACTGGTTCGCTATCACGGGTTCCCCCTCTGGTTCATTGAAAAAAAGAATCCCGAACGGGGGGTGATTACCACGAGCCAGTTTGTATCAATGCGGCACCTTACCATCCTGGCCGAAGCCGACATCCGGGGAAGGATTGGCAGCAAGTTAGACAGAAAGCTCGATTCCGTAAAAATGCTTAAGGAATACTGCGCTGAACTGGGGTGCCTGGACAGTGCCTATTCTTTTCCCGATCCCTTAAGCAGGTTTACCTACTTTCGCAAAACAGACTCAAGCCCCGCGTACGTGCCCTATGACGATACTGCCTTTACCGTGATAATGATGTCCGGGCTGCCGGGGTCCGGAAAAGATACCTGGATAAAAAAAAATAACCGGGCCAATTCCCCGGTAGTGTCACTCGATGATATTCGGCAGGAGCTGAATATTTCCCCGCAGAAAACCCAGGGCAAGGTTGTGGAAGCGGGACGGAAACAGGCACGGGAATACATGCGGAAGAAAGAATCTTTTATATGGAACGCCACCAATACAACGGCTCTTCTCCGGGAGCAGGTTATCGGTTTTTTTCTGGGATATAATGCCAGGGTGAAGATCGTGTATGTGGAAACAGGGTATGAGAACCTGTGGAAGCAGAACCATGAGCGGGATGATCCCGTTCCGGAAACGATTATCAACAAAATGATAAACAAACTGGATATACCGTCGGTAGTTGAGGCCCATGAGGTGGAGTATGTTTATTGAAGAATATAGCGAGGAGTGCACCCCTCGCAGGGGCGCGCCCTCTCGCTATGTTCACCGGATTCAGGAACAATTCAAAATGAATTATTAACGGCTCTGAAAAAGTGCTCCGGCAGCCCAATTATTAAAATCGGTGACGGTCCGGCCATATCCGCCGCTTACAACCGAGTTATATCCATTGGCAACATTATTACTTCCACCACCTACAACAGAGTAAGATCCGCCGGCAGTATTATTACTACCGCCGCTTACAGCACAATAAGCAGAGGCTGCAATATTGTTTACACCGCCGGAAATACTTGCAAACGCCCCACTTGCGGTATTAGCCGATCCGCCGCTGACAACACTATACGTTGAGGAGGCTAAATTATTCATGCCGCCGGAAATACTTGCAGACGGCCCATTTGCGGTATTAGCCGATCCGCCGCTGACACTTGCGAATGGAGCGCTAATGGTATTAAAAGACCCGGCAACAAGTCCGCCAAAAGAGGAATAATTATTTTTGCTTCCAACAATTATATTGTGCGAACCGCTTCGATTATCATTGGAACCGTTTGATTCATTGTACCCAACAATGAGGTTGCCAAGACCGTTCACAGCACCTTCCGTAGTACCGGTACCGCTTACGATTTGAACGTTAATTCCGCTAAATTGTATAGTCTGTTGCCCCGTATTAGGGTCGGTTAACCTGGCTACACCGGAAAATAGACCGGTGAGGCTGTATACGTCGCCCTGCATGTTGTTTATGCTGGACTCCATGTTATTTACGCTCGACTCAAGAGAGGAAATTCTTAGCGAATTGGAAACCACGGAACTCTGCAAATCGTTTATTGAAGCGGCAAAACTGCTGGTAGAACTTTCCAGGGTACTTATCGATGTAGTGTTATTCGCAGCAGTGCTTTCAACCATATCGATCATCATTGTATGCTCACTAACAGTAGTCGTTAGACCAACAACCGAGGCTTCCACGCTGCCAAGAGCGGTATCATGTTCCGTAATAACATTTGCCTGGGCAGCAGTTGTCGTTTCCAGAGCATTAATTGAAGCAGTAAGACCGTTGTCGGTATTTTGCAGACTTGATACGGAAGCCGATAAACCGGCAGCTGTACTCTGCAGGCTCGAAATAGAACTGGTGTGACCACTCACAGAGCTCTGAAGGCCGCTAATAGAGCCGGAAAGGCTGTTCACATCACTTTGTACACTGCCAATAGAAACGGCCTGGCTGTTCATAGAAGAAGTCAGCACGGCATCGGCGTCGAGAAGCCCGTCAATTGAAGCAGCCTGGCTGTTCGCGACTGATTGAACATCAGAAAGCGCGGCAGCCTGACCGGCAATGATAGTTTGCATGGTACCAAGAGTCGTATTCTGGGCTTCAATAGCAGCAGCCTGGGAATTTACCAGGGTTTTGAGATCATTCACTTCTGTTTGCAAAGCGGCAAATTCAGCGGAAAGATCGCTTCCGTCCCGGCCGTTGCAGACATAATCAACATTATCAACTTCATCAGCATCAAGTATCCCGTTCCCGTTCTCATCAATACCGCTTTCAATGGAAACACCGCCATCGGGACATTCGGTATTTTCTGCGGGTAAAACCGATTTTTTTACAACCGTAGAATAGGTATCGGCATTGGGATCATCACAGCCGGCAAAAGCGAGCGTGGACATAAGAATTAGACAACTAAAAGTTACTTTTAAAAATTTTTCAAAGAATTTTTTCATTCCTTACCTCGTTATTATTTTTTTATTTGTTTTATGTTAAATCATGATCTAATTCCCGTGAACAACTTCTCGAAATGCCCCAATACTGTAAAGAATTTATTAAAAAAAGTGTGGGGACAAATTTGTCCCGGTAAAAATAAACTGAAAAGTCTTTGCATTTTTATTTGAATATTGCTATAGTGCTGCTGGATATAAATTATGAAAATATGTATCATATCATGTATACTAATTCTCTGCTCCGGTTTTATAGAGTCAGGCGCGAAGCAGGGAGTCCTGGATCTGCGTAATTGGAACCCGGAAAAAGACGGGCCTGTAGAGCTTGCCGGAGAATGGGAATTTTACTGGAAACAATTTCCGGAGCCGGAAGAATTTGCCCGGGAAGAAAAGCCGGAACTCTCCGGCTACATCACCCTGCCGGAAAAATGGAACGGGTATACAACACAGAAAGGAGAACAGCTTTCCGGCCCGGGATACGCGACATACCGGCTTATAATCCATCTTCCGTATTCGGGAAAAATGATGGCGCTCAAGACCAGGGTTATACGAATGTCTTACACTCTGTATGTAAACGGAAAAGAGATTGGTTCAAACGGAAAAACAGGAACCAGCGCTCAAACCTCGGTACCGGAGCTGCGTCCGCAGCTGCTCGATTTCCAACCTGAAGGGAACCGGGTAGAGATCCTGCTGCGGGTCTCCAATTTTCATCACTTTACGGGCGGTCCGCTCAGCACTATCATCCTGGGACCGGAGGTGGAACTCCACCAGGCCAGGGAAAAAAAGCTCATCCTGGAATTCTTCCTCCTGGGAAGCATTCTGATAATGGGACTCTACCACCTGATCATTTATTTACTCAGAAGAGAGGACCGGTCATTCTTATATTTCAGCTTAACCTGCTTCCTGGTCTCGGTCTATCTCCTGTATACCAATGAGATCTACTTCACCACACTCTTTCCCGGCATCAGCTGGCAAGGGCTCCATTATATCTCTTTTGCGACAGAAGGAATGTTATGCTTTGCTTTTGCCCTCTTTATGCGTTCTCTTTTTCCCAATGAATTCCCGGGTTTTTTTATTAGAATAATTGAAGCAGTGCTATTCATCTTTATTATTATAACCATAATTGTACCCATACAAAAATTTGGTCTATTTTACACAATACGAGACGTTCTGATTATTTCCCAGGGGGGCTATATTGTTTACCGGCTTTTCATTTCATTGATCCGGAAGAAAGAAGGAGCGGGACTTGTGCTGCTGGGGGGAGTAATACTTTTCATCACCCTGGTGAATGATATACTTGCCGGTGAAGGGCTTATAAAATCAGTTTACTTATTCCCGGCAGGGCTTTTTCTCTTTCTCTTTTCCCAGGTATATATATTGTCCACCCGGTATTCAAAGGCATTTGAAGCAGTAGAACGGTTCTCCTCTGAAATGGAACAGAAGGTGGGAGAGCGGACCTTAGAGCTAAAAGAGGCAAATGAAAAACTCCGGGACATGGACAGGGCAAAAACAAACCTGTTCACCAATATATCCCATGAGCTGCGAACTCCCCTGACCTTACTGGTCTCTCCCATAGAATCAATTTTACAGGGAGATTACGGAAACGCCATAAACAGGGACGATGCTCTTTTTACGGCAATGCACCGGAACGGAATCCGCCTCCTTGAGCTTATCAACAATCTGCTCGATTTTTCCAAGATCGACGCGAACCGCATGGAAGTAAAAAAAACCAGGGAAAATATACCCGAGCTGCTGAAATTCTATGTTTCCGGGATACATTCGGCAGCAAGCACCCAGAAGCTGCAGATCAGCTTTAGGGATACCACAGAGGGAATTCTCGCCTGGATAGACCGGGACCTGCTCGACCGGGCTCTGTATAACCTTATATCGAACGCGATGAAATTTACTCCACCGGGCGGAGATATCACCCTCACCTTAGAGCGTGAAAAAGAAAGTTTTAGTATTATTGTGGAAGACACTGGAATAGGGATACCGGAAGATAAGCTCGATGCCATTTTTGAACGCTTCACCCAGGTAGACTCATCACTGTCACGAAAATATGACGGAACCGGCATAGGGCTTTCTCTTACCAAGGAGATCGTAGATCTTCACAATGGAATGATAACCGTGGAAAGTACACAGGGAAAGGGATCAAAATTCACCATTACCCTGCCCATAGAGCATGGTCCCCATGAAAGCCCCGGTGAAAACAAGGAAGACAATAAGGAAACCAATACCTATTTACGTGAAACCACGCGATGGAATATACAGAAGGAACCGGAAGCCGGAAAAGCCCGCAGCGGAACCCGGGATACAACAGGGCGAAAAAGAACAATACTAATTGTTGATGACAATACCGATATGCTTATTTTTTTACGCGATATACTGGAAAGAGAATACGCCGTCATACAAGCCGGAAACGGCCGGGAAGCGCTGCGGCAGCTCCGAAAGAACAGCGATTCCATAGATCTGGTACTTTCCGATGTGATGATGCCGGAGATGGACGGTTATGAATTGACCGCGGCCATTCGCCGTGATCAAAAATTCGAAGGGCTGCCCATTATTTTGCTTACTGCCAGGGCCGACACAGCGATGAAGGTAGAAGGCATACTCAAGGGAGCAAATGACTATATATCCAAGCCTTTTAACACGGAAGAGCTTCTGGCCAGGGTCCGTTCCCAGGTAGAGTTAAAGGATTTGCGTGACCGGCTCATAACAACTAACGAACGGTTAAAGCACACCCTGGAAGATTCGTCGATCCTGGTATCCCATGTAGCGCATAAATTTCACAACCTGCTCTGGCCCTTTGCGCAATTGCTGCTGCTCAGCCGGGAGTTCTTTGAAGAGATGGAAAACATGAACCGTGAAGAGTATGAGTTCGCGGCAGAAACCCTGGAACGATGCAGGGAAAACATGGATAAAATTGAACATATGAAGATGCAGCTAAAACAAAATTTCGGAAAAACCTCGGAAAAAGCAGAAATATCATTGTACCGGGTGCTGGAAACACTGGTAAACAAATATCAAGACCACTGCCGCAAGGAAACTATAGTCCTGGAATGGGATTGTGATATAGATACAGAGAGTATGATAACCATCAACCGGGAGCAGGTAAATATCGCCCTGGAAAATATTATGAACAACGCGATCCAGGCAATACGTTCACAGGAAAAAATTCCCGGCGCGGAAAAAAAAGAAAAAAAAATAAACATCAATGCCTGGTACGAGCATGAATACTATGCCATAACAATAGAAGATACGGGACCGGGCATGCCTCCGAAGCTTCGAGAAAAAATATTTAATAAATTCTATACTTCGAAAGAAAAGGAAATAAGAAAAGGGCTGGGCCTTGGACTCCATCTCACGCAATGGATCGTCACGGACAGCCATAAAGGAAAGATCGAAGTGGAGAGCGAAGAGGGAGCCTACACCCGCTTTACTATACTGCTGCCGGAACAGGGGGATATGTTATAAACGTAGCTGCTTCGGCAGGGGAAGGTAATCGGTGGCCCCGAGGGCCGGGTAACCGGTGATCGGTTAAGAATGACACCTGCGGTGCCGGGGAAAAATACGGAAAAAACTATGTCGACACCGGGGTTTGTTTTGCGAAGATGCTCCGGGCACGGGTTTGGTTCTGAGAGACGTTGCAGTGCAACGTCTCACTTCCCGGAAACCGGCCCTGTTTAAAAAGAGTTTCTTGAGAGCAGCTGACCCCGCAGAGCGGGCTATATAAGGTATATCAACCCGGAATGTAAATTATGCCTGCCGGGAGTAATA